>CAMWRN010000051.1 GCA_947176675.1 uncultured Clostridia bacterium
GTGATATAATAATATTGATTATGTTCAGACATGAAAGGATTTGATATAAATGCCCGTTTATCTCGACAACGCCGCAACAACCCGTCCCTGCGAGCCTGCGGTATCGGCCGTTTTCCAATGTATGGTGGAGGACTACGGCAACCCCTCTTCACTGCACAAGCTCGGCATAACTGCCGAACAGCATATCGAAAACGCCCGCAAAGCCATTGCAGCCGCTCTCGTATGCGACCCGCAATGCATAACGTTTACATCGGGGGCTACCGAGTGCAATAACACTGCGATACTCGGCGCGGCTGAAAATTACGGCAGGCGCAAGAAAAAAATCGTAGTTTCAGCGATAGAACACCCCTCGGTATCGGAGCCGATAAAGTTCCTTGAAGAAAAAAAAGGATTTGAGGTCGTACGCATAAAGCCGTCGCGTAACGGTGAAATCTCCGACGAGGACTTTTTAGCCGCAGTGGACGACAACACCTTTCTGGTGTCCTGTATGACGGTCAACAACGAAACGGGGTCTATCCAGCCTGTACGGAAAATTTTCTCCTACGTGAAGCGAAATTTCCCCGAATGTATAACCCACTGTGATGCAGTTCAGGGCTTTATGAAAATTCCTATAAGGTCCGCGGAGCTTTTTGCCGACATTATCGTCGTTTCGGGACACAAGGTTCATGCCGTAAAGGGCGTCGGGGCAATGTTTGTGAAAAAGGGGATACGTATCCCGCCGCTGCTTATGGGAGGCGGTCAGGAGCGCGGAAAGCGTTCGGGAACTGAGTCCGTGCCGCTGATAGCGGGTTTCGGAGCGGCTGTCCGCGCCTTGATTCCCACAATGCCCGTTGCACACGAAAATGCAGAAAAGATCACCGCATATCTTCTGAAAAAGCTTGCAAAGCTTGAATATGTAACGGTAAACTCCACGGCGGAAAACAGTTCTCCGTACATAACCAATTTTTCTGTCGATGGTATTCGGTCGGAGATAATGCTCCATTTTCTGGAAAGCAAGGACGTGTACGTATCCAGCGGTTCGGCTTGTTCAAAGGGTGCACACAGCTCGGTGCTGACCGCTATGGGTATTCCGGACAGGCTTGCGGACTCGGCTATACGGGTCTCAATAGGACGCACCACCACTATGGGCGAGATAGACGCGCTTATAACCGCGTTGCAGGAGGGCTATCAGTCACTGGCAAAGTCAAAATAAAAACTTTTGTATACCTTTTGTGCTTTTGAAAAAATCGGTGCGCAGGATTGTTTTCTGTATAAATATATTTTAGAAAGCGGTCGTCATTATGTTGATTAAATTATAAGAACTTGTCACTGCAAGAGAAATGTTCTAAAAAATAAAAAGGAATGGTAAAAAATGAAAGAATTGATTATATTCAAGGAAGGCGAAATCGCCCTTAAAGGTCTGAACAAACGCAGCTTCGAGGACGCTTTTATCCGCAACCTCAAGCACCGTCTTGAACCGTTGGGTAAATTTGATTACACAAAATCACAGTCCACCATCTGCGCCGAACCGATGTCCGAGGATATTGACCTGGACGAAGCCGTGAACCGCTGTTCAAAGGTTTTCGGCGCAGCCGCGCTCTGCCGTGCTTTGGTCGTGGAAAAGGATTTCGAGGTAATATGCCGCGAGACAATAACCCATATAAGGGAAACAGCGGAACTGTCACGCACGTTTAAAGTAGAGGCGAAAAGGTCGGACAAGAAGTTCCCCATGAAATCCCCCGAAATATGCATGGAGCTTGGCGGACGTATCCTTGAAGCCTACCCTCATCTTACCGTTGACGTGAAGAACCCTCAAATGACTGTTACTGTTGAGATACGTGACAACGGCGCTTATATCCATTCGGGCAACCTGAAAGGCGCGGGCGGTATCCCCGTGGGAACTTCGGGTACGGCTATGCTGCTTCTGTCGGGAGGAATTGACAGTCCCGTAGCCGCCTACATGATGGCAAAGCGAGGCGTAAGGCTTTCGGCGATACACTATGTTTCGCCCCCGTACACCTCCGAAAGAGCACGACTTAAGGTGGAAAGACTCTGCGAAAAGCTTGCACCTTACTGCGGAGACATTGCTTTCTACTGTGTACCCTTTACCGAGATACAGGAGGCTTTGAGGGATAACTGTCCCGAAGAGCTGTTTACTATTATAATGCGCCGTCTGATGATGGAGATCGCCCAGCGCATCGCCGAGGAAAAGGGCATTCAGGCTCTTGTGACGGGTGAAAGCGTGGGACAGGTCGCAAGCCAGACAATGGGTGCGATAGTCTGCACCGACGCGGCTTGCAGGATGCCTGTATTCCGTCCCGTTATCGGCATGGACAAGACAGAGATAGTGGAGATCGCCCGCAAGATCGACACATTTGATATTTCCATAGAGCCGTACGAGGACTGCTGCACTGTGTTCACGCCGAAGCACCCGAAAACAAGACCTGTCCCGGCGGAGGTAGAAAAAGCGCAGAATTCATACGATTTCGAGCCGCTGATCGCAAAGGCGGTTGCCGAAACGGAGTTAAAAGTCATAAAGCTGTAAAGTGACTTAAAAAAATGAACGTAAAAGTCATTTCTGCCGCAGTAATACTTGCGGTATGCATTACGCTTTCGGGCTGTGCGGAGGATATGCACGAAAACGTTCCGGAGACAAGCTCGTCCGTTTTCCACGGTACATCTTCCGCGGATTCGGAGACGAAAACGGAGTCCGAAACAGTGTCCTAACGGCTGAAACGGTACAAACCGAAGCTTTACAAAATTTGAGGTAAGCGGTCTTATTTTTACATCAAATAATTTGCAAAAAGTTTACAAATGAGCGGCATTTTGATTTTCCAAAATTTGCTGCTCGTTTTATATATTTGATAAGTTTGTGTAAATACGGTGAAATGTTTTGTCGTTTGCAACAAAATATGTCGAAATTCCTTGACGAATTGCATTAAATAGTGTATTATAGTAGTGTAGATATTTATGTCTGCTATTCGGCGGTGCGTATATCCCCGCCTTTTCGGAGGATTTGTTTTTACTATGGCTCTTTCCGGCAGCGCCAAGAAAGCTTACAAAAAAGCTGTCAAGGCGAAGAAAAAAAGAAAACGCGGTCACTGGCTGCTTATACAAAGAGGAGACAGCGCAAAAGAGGTAGTCAGCAAGCTCTTTACTCAGCTTGCGGTACTGGTGCTTATAGGCTGTATAGCCATTCTCGGGAACGAACTCAGGCTCTCCCTCAGTGCGAAATTCCTCAACAGTTCACTTAAAGAGCTTTACTACACCTACATCAGCCCCGGCGATAACGGCGGAGAGCTTCTTGACAGTGCAAAGGAGCTACTCAAGATCAACCCCGATACGGTTGGTTGGGTGCACATTGACAATACAAATATTTCCATGCCTGTGGTACATCGCTCGGGCAGCGACGGAAACGAATACTATCTTAAATACGCTTTCGACGGCAGTGCAAACAAGGCGGGTACTATTTTTATGGACACCCGAAACGTTCTCGACGCTCATGAACGGTCGGACAACATCATTCTCTATGGTCACAATCAGCGGGACAAGACAATGTTCGGCGATCTTGGATACTACAAAAAAGACTTGCAGTATTACTCCGAACACCCCGTGATACAGTTCAGTTCAAACTACAGGTCTGACAAATATAAAATTTTTGCATATTTCGTAACGCCTGTGCTGGAGTCACAGACCCGTGACGGCGTGGTGTTTGACTATCACAATTTTCTTGACTTCAAGTCCGAAGCGGACTATAACGAGTTCATGGATAATATAATGCTCAGGACGCAGATAATCACCCCCGTGGACGTTCGGTACGGGGATAAGTTCCTGACCCTGTCCACCTGTTCAAACGAGTTTGAGCCGTCACGGTTCGTGGTATTCGCAAGGAGAGTACGCGAAGATGAGGACGAGACCGTGGACGTTTCGCAGGCATACCTTAACGCGGGTGCAAAAGAACCAGACTGGGACGTTATATATCGGTGAACCGCAGTCAGCGCCGAGGGCGCAGAAAGATTTGTTAAAAGCATAATCATTTTATGCGGAACGGCACGTCCGCAGGATATTGCATAAAATTTGTATCAATTTGAGGTGTTCGGTCATGGCAGGATACAACAAAAAGAAAAAAAGCTTTTTGGACAGCTTTATCCCGAGAGCGGGAGATTCCCGAAGCGCGGTAATGCGGAAGATCGTTACGGACATTTCCGTTGTAGTTCTGGCGGTTGCATTAGTAATACTCGCATGGTACTTCGTTCAGCAGGCTAAGATAAAGGCCGATATCGAAAAGCAAAGAGAGATGCACTCGTCCATATCGGTCATTACTCAGTCCACGACGCCCCCTCCCGAAACGGAGGAGACCGCTACCGAGACCGAGCCTCCCCCGCTGGTCGTACTGGACAGTATGTCCGCTCTTCTGGAGCAGAATCCCGACACCGCGGGCTGGCTGACAGTTGAGGGTACTCAGATAGACAACGTTATCCTCCAGACTGACGACAATGAATACTATCTGGACAAGGATTTCTACGGAAACAGAAATATCGCGGGTCAGATATACATAGACTATAGGTGTATAGCAAACGATTACAACAAGAACCAAAGCGACAACCTTGTTATCTACGGTCACAATCAAGCGGACAGCACAATGTTCGGCACACTGAAAAACTACAAGATCAAAAAGGAAAACACACGTAATTTTGACTTCTACAAGGAACACCCTACTTTCAAGTTCAGCAACCTTTACGAGGAATACACATACAAGATCGTTGCGCTGTTCGTTATAGAGGTGGAGCCTTACCAAACAAGAGACGGAGTTATTTTCGATTACCACAACTACATCAATTTCGGCAAGACCAGAACATTTGACGATTTCAAGGAAAATATCCTTGCCAGAACCGCTGTAAATACAGGCGTTGACTTTGAAGAGGACGACAAGTTCATCACGCTGTCCACCTGTTCAAACGAGTTTGAACCTTCCAGATTTGTCGTTATCGGCAGACGCGTCCGCGACGGCGAAAGTCCTGAGGTAGACGTCTCCAAGGCTGAGATAAACGAGGATATGCTCGAACCAGATTACAGCTATATTTACAGCAGATAAATGGATAAACCGAGGTTTACTTTATGTCTGATACCAAAAAAAAATATACTGTGGACGATCTGATGGGAGAGTTTTTTCCCGAAGATTCTCACGTACCAAACATGACAAATGTTACGGATGTTTCCGATAAAGAAACCGAAGAAATCTCCGTAAATGACTCCGATTCAGACGAGGTTGAGGTCGTTTCCGATATTCTTGAAGAAGATGCCTCGGAGGCAGAAAACGCGGACATAACTGTTGCGGGAAGTTCCGAATGGGAAACGCTTGAAATTGCGGAAACCGTGTCGGAAATGTTTGATGAAAAGAATATTCCCGAAAGCATTTCCGCTGTTTCTTGCGACAACAGCGCGATTTTTGAAGGTAAAGAAAATGCGGAAGAAAAAACCGGAAATGAATCGGAAATGGAAATGAAAACGGAAATTTCCGAAAGTTCCAAAACAGAAACGAAGAAAAATCAGGAAACGCCTGATGGAAATCAGACTGTTTCCGAACCGTCAGACGAGTCCGAAGAGGACATTGACAAAGATTTCAGCGAAAGCTTTATGAAAAGATTTTTTAAAGGTATATTCCCTTGGAAAGGCGATTCCATAGGAGAAGTCATAAGAAAAATTATCTTTATCGCCGCCTCTGCGGTTTTTATTGGCGCAGGCTGTATGCTGGCAAGCACTCTTATTCAGTCACAACAAGCTGTTGAACAAAAGGAAAAGGACAGGGAAATAATCGTTACCACCGCAGCAACGACCATTGATGAAAGCGGAAACGTTATAACCATTGCCCCCACCGAGGAGCAGGAAGCCGAACATCGTTTCAATGTTGCGGAATACTATAAAGGTATCAACAAGGACTATGTGGGTTATCTGGAACTCAGCGGCTGTGATATCGCCGAGCCTATCGTTAAGGGCGAAGACAACGACTACTATCTTACCCACGCCATTCACGGCGGAACAAACAAGGCGGGTACAGTTTTCATGGATTACCGCTGCACCTTTACCGACGACTACATCTCGCCGAACATCGTGTTCTACGGTCACAACCAAGAGGATCTTACCATGTTCGGCAGTCTGAAAGAATATAAGCAAAATGTTCCGTTCTACGAGGAAAATCCCGTGGTCAGATTCAGTACCGAGAACAACACGTACGAATATCTTATTTACGGATTTTTTGTTACCAATGCTCTCGAAAGACAGGACAGCAACGGCGAAGTGTTCCACTATCAGGACTACATTGAGACCATGAGCGATGAAAACACTTTCGATTGGTATCTCGACATGGTATACGAACGTAATCAGATTGTTTCTCCTGTGGACGTGGTGTACGGCGACAAGCTTCTCTGCCTGTCCACCTGTTCAAACGAGTTCTCGAATTCAAGATTTGTAATATTCGCAAGAATGCTTCGCGAGGGCGAATCTGTCGATGATTTTGACTTTTCCGAGACATACCTCAATCCATACGCAAGAGGTGTGGACTGGGAAGCTATCATGTCGGGAGAGACTTCGGCAACGGAAGAGGAAATACTTGATGAAGACGATGAGGACGACGGCGAAATAGTCGGAAACGGTTTTCTGGAAACAGCTGTACACGTAACAAGACGTCCTGCGGCTGCTGAAATGACAAAAGAAGCGGAAACAACGACCGTTCCCGACGAGGAAAACAAATCGGAGACGGATGGTGAAACGACAACAAAGAAACGAAAAAAGGAAACTTCGCAAACGGAGGAAACAAACGCTTCGGAGACATCGGGACTTGAAGAGGCAACGCGGAAGAAAACTTCTGGAACTTCGGCGGATATTTCCGAAAGCTTTGACAGTTCCGATAACGGAGAGACCGTTACCCGTTCTTCCTCCAAAAATAAAAAGCAGGTCTCCGAGACCGAACCTGCTGAAACCGCTCCGCCTCTCTCGGAGGACGGTTCTTCGGAAACAACCGTTACGGCAGGATAATAAGCTGAACATTATTGATATTACATAAAAAGAAAAAGAAATTGTGTGTATGAACTATGAACTAAGAATGAAAGGAATGATCCGAAAATGTCAATGTCGGACGAGGTCCGTGCAAATCCGAGGTACAAAGCTCCAACGAAAAAAAAGAAGAAAAAGAGCTTTGCAGAAACCTTTATCCCGATGAGGGGCGACTCGGCGGGCGAAGTGGCAAGCAAGCTTATTGCGCTCGTTTCCGCTGCTGCGCTGGTGGTTTGCGCGATCGTACTGGGACTGTATTTCTATCACATCTTTGAGGCAAAACAAAATCAAAAAGACCTTAGCGAACGCTATAAGGTCTATAACAATCTGACGCAGGTCGGTTCGGGAAGCGCAGACGGTTTAAACGTTCCTGCAGAAACGGACGGAAACGGCGAGATCATACGCGAACCGCTTGTAACGCTTCCTTTTGCGGAGGAGATGTTGGCTATCAACAGCGACTATGTTGGTTACGTTTCGATACCCGGAGTGGTGAACGAAGCAGTGGTGCAGTACTCAGACAACGAGTACTATCTTAAAACCAACATCTACGGTCAGAAACGCCAGTGCGGAACAATATTTGCCGACTGCCGCAATACAGTAAGCGATTACGCTGATCTGCAGTCGGACAACATTATTCTCTACGGTCACAATCAGCGGGACGGAACTATGTTCGGTCAGCTTGACTACTATAAATGGGACTACAAATACTGGCTCCAGAACCCGTTTATCTACTTCGACAACAGGTACGAACAGAACACCTACGTCATCGTTGCGTCATTCATAATCAACACCGAACCCGAGCATGACAACGGCTATGTGTTCGACTATCAGAACTATATCAACTTCGGCGGAGATCATTCCTTTGAGACCTTTGCCAAGGAGCTGAACGAACGCAGCCATTTCCACACGGGTATCGACATAAACGAAAACGACAAGTTCATCACGCTTTCCACCTGTTCCTACGAGTGGGAGCCTGCCCGCCATGTTATTATCGGCAGAAAGCTCCGTCCCGGAGAAACGGCGGAAAATATTGACACAACAAATTTTGCGGTAAATCCCAATCCCAAATGGCCTGCCGTATACTACAAATACAACGGCGGCACATATGTGGAAAACGCAGGATGACCGACCGAAAATTCAGACGTTAAAAGTTTGAGGAGAAGGGGATAAAATGAATCTGAAAGGTACACTGGGAGGAATCGCGGTAATGCTTGCCGTGGGTGTTTTCTATACCTTTGCATTCTGCATTGTGGAGGACGTTGACGCAAACTCCATTTCCGAGGAATACTATTATTATCCGCAGGAAACTGACGCCGTTGACGTTTTGCAAGCCGAAAATACCGAACCGCAGGAAACGCAGGGAATGCACAACACAGACAGTCAAACGCCGGAAAGTGCGGATAAAACCCAAGAAAACGCCGCTCCGAAGCATGATCTGGAAATAACAGACATTGCTTCCGCGGCGGTTTCGGAAAGAGATTATGCGGGTGCAAATTCCGCAAAAGAAAATAAGGACAGTTCCGACGGCTCAGATAAAGCTGCTGCGGAAACCGTACATACGAAAAAGCAAACCGAAACGGAACCTGCGCCATCTCATTCCGAAACCGAAGGAAACCATGCTGCCGGCTACGATAACGGCGGCGAGTATGAAGATCCCGACGAAGATCTGGACGAAATATCGGATATTTCCGACGCAGCTGAGACCGAAGTTCCAGAAACGGAAACGGAATTAACTTCCGAGACCGAAACTGAATTCAAACCGTTTGCCGATGACGATGAGGATTTCCTTGCGCTTTTAACAAGCGGAACAGTTACCGAGGAAACAACATCTGAAACAGCTGTTTCAGTGGATGTTTCTGTTGGAGCAGATATTTCCACAAGCGAAACGTTTACTGCAAAATTCAACGGCTCTACCCAAACTGTGAACGCTTACGACCTTATTTGTCAGATAGTGAACAACGAGATGTCCCCCAGCTTTTCCGATGAAGCTATAAAGGCACAGGCTGTTGCAGCGTATTCTTATGTGAAGTATCACAATGTGAACGGTCTTACGCCGTCGGTGCTGGTCAAGAAAAATCCCTCGGACAGGATAAAAAATCTTGTATCCGAAGTATGGGGCGTCTGCTGCTACTATAACGGAAGCGTTGCACAAACGGTCTATATGGCGTCCTCATCGGGTTACACCGCCGATGCGGAGCACGTATGGGGCGGAAGCGTTCCGTACTTGAAAAGCGTGTACTGTCCGTTTGACGTGGGCAACGATCCAAACTACGGTTCAACGCTGGAGGTCAGCGAAAGCAGCATGAGAAGTATGCTTGAAAATTCGCTGGGAATTTCCCTTTCAAACAATCCCTACAATTGGCTCAAAATACAGAACTACATCGACGGAAACTACGTTTACGAAATTTCTGTTGACGGGCAGAAAACTATATCGGGCAAAAAACTCCGCGAGACCGTTATGGGTCATAAACTGAAAAGCGCGGCGTTCGACGTGTCCTACAAGGACGGCGTGTTTATCTTTACTACATACGGCTACGGTCACGGAGTTGGAATGAGTCAGAACGGCGCAAATATCCTTGCAAAACAGGGCTATACTTATTACGATATACTTAAATTCTACTTCACGGGAATTGAGATAATATGACGCTTTATGAAATAATTACCAAGAAAAAGCATAACGCTGAATTGAGTACTGAGGAAATCAATTGGGTCGTCGCAGGCTATACCTGCGGCGAGATTCCCGATTATCAGATGTCCGCTCTGCTCATGGCGGTATGCTTTAATTCTTTATCGGACAGGGAGACCGCCGATCTGACTATGGCTATGGCGCGTTCCGGGGATATGCTCAGTCCCGAAACAGGCGGCTTCAATGCAGATAAGCACAGTACCGGCGGTGTGGGCGACAAGATAACTCTTATTGCAGCTCCCATTGCGGCAGCCTGCGGAATATTTGTGCCGAAAATGTCGGGACGCGGTCTGGGACACACAGGCGGAACTATCGACAAGCTGGAAGCTATACCAAATTTCCGCACCGCTCTCCCTTACGACGAATTTATCGGCACAGTCAAAAAGGCAGGCTTTGCAGTTGCAAGTCAGACGGGCACGCTCGTCCCTGCGGATAAAAAAATATATGCCTTGCGAAATGCAACCGCCACAGTAGACAGCATTCCCCTGATATGCTCGTCTATCATGAGCAAGAAGCTTGCCACGGGAGCAGACGGTATAGTTCTTGACGTTAAGGTTGGTGACGGTGCATTCATGAAAACGGCAGCCGATGCAGAAAAGCTTGCATCTGCCATGGTTAGGGTGGGACAGCTTGCCGGACGAAAATGCTCCGCCGTTCTAACGGACATGAGCAAGCCGCTGGGCATGGCTGTGGGAAACTCCCTCGAGGTCATTGAAGCCATTGAAACGCTGAAAGGAAACGTCCCTGAGGATTCGGCTCTGCGGGAAATTTCCCTGACCCTTGCGGCGGAAATGCTTGTCACTGCGGGAAAGGGCGATTCAGAACAGTGCTTTGCCATGGCTAAAAAGGCCTTGTCCTCGGGAGAAGCTCTGGAACGGCTGCGACAGATGATAGAGCTTCAAGGCGGAAACTCCCGCGTTATCGAGGATTACAGCTTGTTCGGAAAAGCGCGGTACAGCCGCGAGGTTTTCGCTTCCGAAAGCGGATATTTGAACGGTATCGCCTGTGAGGAAACCGGTCTGACTGCTCTGCGGCTTGGCGCGGGACGGCAGACTAAGGAGTCGGACATTGACCCGACTGCGGGAATTGTTTTCGACAAGACAGTCGGAGACTTAGTTTCAAATGGCGAACGGCTTGCGGTTTTGTACAGCTCCGCAGAGTGTGATATTGACAGTATCGCAGCTGATTTCGTAAAGGTTTTTGATATCGGTGAAGAAAAGAAATGTGGCGTGAAAAAAAATATTATAAAAATTATAAAAGGGTATTGACATTTAATATTATATATAGTATAATATTAAATGTCAAGCAAAGCATTCACACACAAACACACACATTTTGAACGGAGGTTTTTTAAATGAGCGATATTTTAAAGAAAATCGGCGACACACTTACCGACGCGGGTAAGACTGTAGGCGAAAAGACCAAGCAGGCAGGCACTGTTGCTAAGCTGAACGCGAAGATCATTTCTTCCGAACGTTCCATCAGTGAAAGCTACTCTATCCTGGGCAAGTACTATTACGATACTTACAAGGCTAACCCCGACGAGGAGATCGCAGAGACCGTAAACGCTGTCACAGCCGCGATCGACGCCATTTCCGAGCTGAAAAGTGAGATACTGGCTATCAAGGGGTTGGTTAAGTGCACAAAGTGCGGTGGAGAGTGCCCCTTTGAGGACACATTCTGCGGAAAATGCGGAGCAGTGCTGGAAAAGCCGGAACCCGCCGAAGACGAGGTTGAGGATTTCGAGGAATCAGAAGAAGCCGCGGAGAGCGAGGTACCCAACATCGTAGTAGTTGACGGCGATGAAAACGGAAGCTCCGAAACGGAAAATAATGCAGAATAATCACAAGCGGTAAAATGAAGCACGGAGGACAGGACTGAAACAGTTTCTGTCCTTCATGTTTATGTTTTATAATTTACGCCTACGAGTTTTGGTTTTATTTTGATCTAAATAATCAAAATATTTATTTAAATTAAAACTTCCCATTTCACATTATTACATATACTTCTTCATTACATTAAGTTATATGTTACTCCTGCACAGTATAGTGCAAGAGTAACATATATATTTTTTATCTGCGGAGAGAGTGAACAAATCGTCCTTAACTCGGTTGATTTCAAAGCGGATATTCGGATTCTCAAATTTCACAAGGTGCTTTTTGTTGTCGACCGTCACGCTGTCGTCCCGAAAAAGCTTAAAAAGGCTGTTTATGGTCATATTGCTTAGCATTGCTATATTGTTTAATTTTCAGTCCTTAAAATATTCTTTACCGCGATCCAATTATTACTTTGTGTATATATC
>CAMWRN010000052.1 GCA_947176675.1 uncultured Clostridia bacterium
GGGAACGTGAAAATGATGTTCCCTATACTCCTGCGCCAAAGCCCGACAGGTCGTTTTCGGAAAAATTTGAAGAGCCTAATCTTTACGGCGACAAGGACGAAGACAATGAAAGCGAGGAAAAGGCGGGAATATCCTCCCTGTTCAAAAAGAAAAGCGGCAAACCGCAGAAGCCGTCAAAACAAAATGCTCCGCAAAAACACAAACCTGTCGAACCACCCATACAAAGCTTTTCAACAGGCGATTCCGGAGCGGACGATCCCTTTGAAAAATACTCCTCCATTAATAACGGCAGCAGCCTTGACAATATTTTAAATGAATATTCCGATCCCAAAAAGAGACCGCTCAGAAACGAAACCGTTCAGAACACACAGCACAAAAGCATTACAGACTTTTTCACCAAGCTTGTACCAAAGCCGGATAATGCCGAACAGGGAATATCGGGAAACACTGAGCTGCTGGACGGCATGATAAAGGCGAAAAAGGAAAGAATATCCCGCACTCAGCACGTTTCGCCCATTGAGAGAAAATCCATTTCGGATATAGACCTGGACCTTGACGGGAAGATACTGCCCGATACGGCGCAGCTTCCGAATACGGAACATCAGAACGAGCTGGAAAAGCTGAACGCTCTCAAAGAGCGCAGAAGCAAAAAGATAAAGGATTTCGTCCTTGTGGGCGACGAGGAGGACGTTTCGGAGGACGATGAGGGTATTGGAAACGAACCTGCCGTTATAGACGATTTCGAGAACTTTAACGACGCTCCCTCAATTGCTCACGATATCGCGCAGCTGAAGGGCAGTCTGATACTGCGGCTGTTCGTGCTTATCATATGCTTCGGAGCAAGCCTTTACATAGCTTTTGCAAACGATACTCAGGCTCTTCCGATCATGGATCTGCTAAACAAGCGTTCCCAGACAAACACGTATCTTTTCGTAAACGCCATTATCGGACTTCTTGCGGCGTTTTCAAGCTATACGGTAATATCCTGCGGACTTTCCAAGCTTGTCTCCTTTAAGGCAGACAGCGACAGCTTATGTGCGGTGTCGGTAGTTTCCTCTATAGCGTCCGCCATGATAATGTTTGCAAACGGCAACCTTGTAAAAGGAAGCTATGTTCACATCTATGTTCCGGTGGCTGTTGCTTCGCTGCTGTTCAACACACTGGGAAAGCTGTTTATAGTAAGCCGCACTCAAAGAAGCTTCCGCTTTGTTTCGGGCAGCAGTGACAAATACGCCATATTTCCCGTCACGGATGAGGAGACCGCCCAGAACTTTACAAGGGGTGCGCTCAGCGATTTCCCGAATCTTGCAGCAATGCGCCGCACCGAGCTTATTTCCGACTTTCTCAAGACCTCGTATTCAAGCGACAGCACCGACCGCTTCTGTCGGGTATTCACTCCCATAGTTCTGGCTGCTGCGGCGGCTATAGGTCTTATAGCCGGATTCGCAGGCAGAACAGAGCACGGCTCGTCCTCAATGTTTATCGGCATTTCCGTATTTGTGGGAGTAGTGGCGATATGCACGGGCTTCTCGGTAATGCTGGTGGTAAATCTTCCTATGCTCAGGGCGTCGGACAAAAATTCCGAATTGCAGGGCGTTGTCATCGGTTACGACAGCGTAGAGGAATTTGCGGAGACAAACAGCGTGCTCGTGGACGCGGAACAGCTTTTCCCTGCGGGAAGCGTAAGGCTTTCGGCAATAAAAGTGTTCTCTGACACGCGGATAGACGAAGCCATAGTGGAGGCGGCAAGCCTTACAACTCAGGCGGGAAGTATTCTGAAGAATATGTTCTACGATATAATCGCGGGAAAAACAGAGCTGCTCAATCCCGTTGAAAGCTATATTTTTGAAGACTCTATGGGACTCTGCGGCTGGATAAACAACAAGCGTGTGCTGCTTGGAAACAGAGAGCTTATGATAAACCACAGCATCGAGGGCAGACCTCCGCTTACAAAAGAAAAGGAGTATACCGAAAACGGAAGATACGCGGTGTATCTCTCCATTTCGGGAGAGCTTTCGGCGATGTTTCTGGTTGAGATAACACCCTCCATGGAGGTAAGGAACGCTTTCCACGACCTGCAAAGGAACGGGGTATATGCAATGATCCGCACAGTGGATTCCCTTGTGTCCATAAACCGCCTTTCGGAGCTGTTTGAGATATCCCCCGAATATCTGAAGCTGATACCGTTCCGCGTTCACGAACAGTTTGCCGAGACAACGTCCTACCGGTTAAAGCATAGGGCGACCCTTGCCTGCTCGGGAAGATTTGCAGCGTTCACATCACTTATACTGAGCTGCCGCCACATGAAGACCACGATCGGTTTCGGTATAGGCATGCAGGCGGTGTCGACGCTGCTGGGTATACTTATATGCCTTGCAATGGTAGCCATCGGCAGCTATCAGGAGCTTTCGGTCTCAATGGAGATAATGTACAATTTTATCTTTACCGCAGTGCTGATCGTTTTCCAGATATTCAGAAAAAACTGAGGGGGCGTTTCAATGTCATTCGGTAAAAAACTTACAAGCGAAAAATTTTACGCGCTATATATATCAACGCTTATGATCCTGATTCCGCTTGGGGAATTTATCTCAGAGTTTTTTGACGTACAGTTCTACGCCCAGCAGGTTATTGTTGCGGTATACGGCGCAGTCGGTATCGTTTCGGTGATGTTTTTCTTCTTTGAAAAATCAAAGGCTCCGCAGTTTTATCCGTCGGATATTTCCTATGTAAGTCTTCTTTTATTTGCGGTCATATCGCTGATATTCACGCAGAATATACTCTCTGGAACAGGCGGAGGAGGAGAATGGCTGATACACTTTGCTGCATATTTCAGTCTTATGTTTGCGGGAACAATGATAAAAAGCGCCGAGCTGAGAAAAAAAGTGATCTGTGTATTTGTCGCAGCAGCTATCTTTAACTGCCTTGTAGCTTTCCCCCAAAGCTTCGGTCTGCGTATAATGGACTGCACGACCGCACCCGAATACCATACCATTATGAACGCAGTGTTCGGACTTACCCATAACTGCAACTACTTTGCAGGATTGTGTACTCTTTTTATCGGGTTGAGCTCAGGCTTGTTTATCTTTTCAGAAAAGACTTCCGCCAAATGGCTTTCACTTGCTTTATACGCTCTCTGCTTTTACTGCGCGATCGCCACGACCACCAGAATAGCATGGCTCGGAAGCCTCGGAGTGCTGTTTTTTTACGCAGTATCCTTCATTGTGATGAAAGCAAAAAAATACGATGTCGGCAAGCTGAAAAGTCATTGGGCTCGCCTTGGGATAATCACGGCTGTCTCGGCGGCAATATTTATTTACTTTGCCATTTTTACGGACGCAATGTATTTCAGCTTGATCGAAACGGCAACTGACATAACTATGAGCGAAAGTGAAAACGTCAGCTTTGAGGAGTTTGGAAGCAAGCGCGGATATATTTGGAAATACGCATTTAAGGCGCTGCCGAAGCACTGGCTCACAGGCGTGGGCCTTGACAACTTTTATTATGTTTTTACCTCCAATCCCGAATGGGACCACACTCATTCCGCTCCAAGAGCGCATAACGAGTATATACAAACGCTTGTCACCCAAGGCGTGTTCGCTGCTGTAAATTATATTGCCATGCTGGTATACGCCTGCGTTACGGGAGTCAGGACTGTGATAAGCACAAAGGACAATGAAAAAAGAATTATCACATGGATACTGTTGGGAATGTTTGCAGGATATGCAGTGCAGGCGTTGGTAAACAGCAGTGTTGTAAATGTGGCTCCATATTTCTGGATCACGGTCGGCATGACAATGCCCAAAAGCGAACAGAAAGTCATTAGACTCAAAAACAGAAAAACCTGATCTTTTCCGGATAGTTCCGTGCGGGATATGCTCCTGTGCGGAACTATTTTTGCCGAAATCGGACAGGCTAAAGTTTATTTGGCAAAAATCCGCATAAAATAGTTGCAAGATAGTCAAAAATATGGTACAATTATTCAAGATTATTTTTTTGAAAGGACGGCTGACAACATGAATAAAGAACAGTTTCTGGCAAAAATAAACGAAAACCTCCGCGTTGACGGCAGGACGGATATTTCTCACGCCACCCCCAAGCAGCTCCACTGCGCGCTCTCCAGAGCGGTAATGGACAATATAATCCCCCTATGGGACAAGACCGAGGAGCGCCACAACGGCAAGCGCCGCGCTTACTACCTTTCTGCGGAATTTCTTATGGGACGTGCGGTTTTCAACAATCTTTACTGCGCAGGACTTCTTGACGAGGCTAAGGAAATTTTATCCGAGCAGGGCGTTAATATAGCTTGTCTGGAAGAGATCGAGGACGCCGCTCTGGGCAACGGCGGTCTGGGACGTCTTGCGGCTTGCTTTCTTGATTCCGCTGCGGCGCACGATATACCCCTCAACGGCTACGGTATCCGTTACCGCTACGGTCTGTTCAAGCAGTCCATAGGAAACGGCTTCCAGCAGGAAAGAGCCGACGCTTGGCTCGACTACGGAGACGCTTGGAGCGTTCGTGCGGAAAATGAAGCTGTAAGAGTTGATTTTGCCGACCAGTCTGTAATAGCTGTTCCCTACGACGTGCCTATCATCGGTTACGGCGGAAAGGCTGTAAACACCCTCCGTCTCTGGCAGAGCGAACCCCTCAACGGCTTCGATTTCGGCAAGTTCGACAATCAGGACTATATGGGCGCAAGCGAGAACACTATCCTTGCGGAGGCTATCTCAAATGTTCTGTACCCCAACGACAACACCGAAAAGGGTCTGCGCCTGAGACTGAAGCAGCAGTATTTCTTTGTGTCCGCTTCGGTACAGGATATTATCCGCCGCTACAAGAAAATACACGGAAACGACTTTTCAAAATTTGCGGAAAGCTACGCGCTCCAGCTTAACGATACGCACCCCACGGTTGCTATACCCGAGCTTATCAGGATATTCATGTTCAAGGAGGGTATGTCTTTCGGCGAGGCATTTGACATCGTTCAGAAGACCTGCAACTACACAAACCACACCGTTCTTGGCGAGGCTCTGGAAAAATGGGGCGCAGGTCTGTTCAGAAGCGTTATCCCCACAATTTACGAGATCGTGCTTATGATCGACGCACATCTTGAAAAATATCTCCGTTCTATCGGTCAGACCGAAGAGCAGATCACCGAAAAGCGCATTTTTGACGGCGAACGTATCCACATGGCGAGAATGGCGATATTTGCATCCTCCCATACAAACGGCGTTGCTCAGCTCCACACGGATATTCTCAAAAACGACGTTCTCAAGAATTGGTACGAAATTTTCCCCGACCGTTTCCAGAACAAGACAAACGGAATCACACCCCGCCGCTGGATAGGTCTGTGCAATCCCGAGCTGTCCGCACTTATCACCGAAAAGATCGGTGACGGCTGGCAGACCGACCTTGACAGGCTGTCTGAGCTGAAAAAGTTTGTTAACGACGGAAACACCATTCACCGCTTTATGGACATCAAGCGTGAGAAAAAAGTCCAGCTCTGCGAATACATCAAAAAGCACGAGGGCGTGGAACTGAACCCCGACTGGGTATTCGATATTCAGGTAAAGCGTCTGCACGAGTACAAGAGACAGCTTCTCAACGCGTTCTCGGTAGTAGACCTGTACTTCCAGATCAAGGAAAATAAGCTGCCCGACTTGCAGCCCACCTGCTTTATTTTCGGCGCGAAGGCTGCTCCCGCATACCGCCGCGCAAAGGGCATAATCAAGTATATCAACGAGGTTGCAAAGCTTGTCAACAACGATCCCGATACCAAGGATAAGCTTAAAGTCCTGTTCGTTCAGAACTATAATGTTTCCTACGCGGAGAAGCTTATCCCTGCTGCGGATATTTCCGAGCAGATCTCCACTGCGGGACTTGAAGCCAGCGGCACGGGCAATATGAAATTCATGCTCAACGGAGCGGTAACTCTCGGCACATACGACGGCGCAAACGTTGAGATCGTTGAAGAAGCGGGCTGGGAGAACGAATATATCTTCGGCGCAAGAGTTGAGGAAATTGAAAAGATCAAGCCCAACTACAAGCCGAGAGAGAAGATATACTACACCAACGAGCGTGTAAAGAGGGTTGTCAATACGCTTGTTGACAGCACCTTCAACGACGGCGATACGGGTATGTTCGGCGAGCTTTTCAACGCGCTGATAAACGGTACAAGCTGGCACAAGCCCGACAACTACTTCCTGCTTGCTGATCTGGAGGGTTATGTGGATACCAAGCTCCGTGCACTGTATGACTATAAGAACCGTGAGATGTTCTCCAAGAAGTGCTGGATGAACGTTGCTTGCAGCGGAAAGTTCAGCTCCGACAGAACTGTCAAGCAGTACGCAGAGGAACTCTGGAAGCTGTAAAATTTAAAAAAATACTTGACAAAACTGCTTTTTTGTATTATCATTAATTTGTGTTCTTTTTAAAGACTCAAATTTTACCGAAAGCGAGGCGGACAAAGTGTATATTTCTGTATCTTTCTTCCCACATATGTACTATGGAGTCTGTCTGCAAAATAGGTTCAGATGCGCATAAACAATATGCGTGACAATTTATGGCAGCTAAAGTCTCCGTAAAAGGCTAACGCCCAAAGGCGTTTTGCCCCCGCGGGGACTTTTTGTGTTATGACGCACGAACAACTTTTGCAGACCACCGACACTAAGGAGGTATAACTATGACTGATAATACTATTAAAGAAATCGTAAAAGCTGTGCTGGTTTCCGCCGACACAGGTGAATTCGACGCGGAACGCTCCCTTGACGAGCTTGAAGAGCTTGCCGACACTGCGGGCGTTGAAGTCGCGGCGAGAGTCACTCAAAAGCGTCCCGCACAGGACAGTGCAACCGTCATCGGTTCCGGACGCCTTGAACAGCTTGCCGAGGAAGCAAAGGCTCTGGACGTGAACCTGATCATATTTGACTGCGAGCTTACCGCCAACCAGACCCGAAATATTGAAAAAATTCTCGATATCCGAGTTATCGACCGCACCACTCTTATTCTGGACATTTTTGCGGGACGTGCCATTACCAAAGAGGGACGTCTTCAAGTAGAGCTTGCTCAGCAGAAATACCGTCTGCCCAGACTTGCGGGTAAGGGCGTGGAACTGTCCCGTCTGGGCGGCGGAATCGGTACGAGAGGTCCCGGCGAATCTAAGCTTGAGACCGACAAGCGGCATATCCGCCGCCGTATCGAAGCCCTCGAAGCGGAGCTTAAAGAGCTTGAACGCCGCCGTGAGCTTCACCGCGCCCGCCGCAAAAAGGACAACGTTCTGTCCGCTGCGATAGTAGGTTACACAAACGTGGGCAAATCTACTCTGCTGAACGCTCTCACCGACGCGGGCGTGCTTGCTGAAAACAAGCTTTTCGCCACGCTGGACATCACCTCGCGGGCAATCGAACTTCCCGACGGAAGAAGCGTGCTGCTTATTGATACCGTAGGACTTATCCGCCGCCTGCCCCACAATCTTGTTGAGGCGTTCAAAAGCACCCTTGAAGAAGCTGCCGCCGCGGACATTATAATCAATCTTATCGACATCAGCGCCGAAGACGGCTACGAGCAGGCGCAGGTCACGTCAGAGCTGCTTGAAGAGCTTGGCTGCGGAGCTATCCCCCGCATTGACGTGCTGAACAAGTGCGACTTGCTCCCCGAAGCGGAAAATATCAGATGCGACGAACGGACGGTAAAAATTTCCGCAAAGCAGAAAAAAGGCTTTGACGAGCTTTTAGAGTGCATTGCGCGGAATCTTCCCGAAACGTCGGTGCGCGGAAAATTTGTTATCCCCTACGACAAGACCGGCATAATAAACACTATTCGCGCAGACGGAAAAATCCTGTCCGAGGAATATCTTCCCGAGGGAACGCTCATTGATGCTATTGTTGATAAAAAAGTTCTCCACATGGCGGAAAGCTACAGAGCGAACTAAAACAAAAGAACGGCTGATTTGTCTCAGCCGTTCTTTTTTATTCCAGTGACAACCCTGTCCCTGCCTGCATAGTCTTGATAAACGGAAACGTTCTCATAGCCGTTTTTCTCCAATATCTCCATGACAGCCTCGCCCTGCTCAAAGCCTATCTCAAAGGCGATAAGACCGCCGCCCTTTAAAATTTCGCTCCAAAGACACGATATTACCCGATAGAATTTCAATCCGTCCGCACCTCCGCAAAGAGCCATTTCAGGCTCGCGCCGCACCTCGCGGGAAAGCTCGGTCATCTCCTTGTCGGTAACATAGGGCGGGTTTGAGACAATACAGTCTATCTTACGGAATTCCCCCACATCGTCGGGATCGGAAAAATTTTCAAGAAGTCTGCCGTCGGTAACGTCCCCCTTAATAATTTTAACACCGGCATTGTGTCTGCCGATATTTTTTATCAGGTACGGCATCGCCTCAGAGGACAGTTCCACCGCGTGTACTGTGGCTTTGGGCAGCTCCTTTTTAAGAGTCACGGCGATACAGCCGCTGCCGCTGCAAAGGTCGCATATTTCGGGAGCACTGTTTCCCGCCGCTGAAAAATGCTCCAAAACCTTTTCGATCAAGACTTCGGTGTCGGGACGTGGAATTAAAACTCCCTCGCCCACGTAAAAGGGTCTGCCGAAAAATTCCCATTCGCCGAGAATATATTGCAGGGGCGTACCGCCGCAGCGCTTTTCTGCGGCAAGCATTAGTCTGTCCGCGTCAAGTTCGGGGACTTCGGCATTTCCCCGCAGAACGAGAGCGGTCTTGTCCGCTTTGAGAATGTCCTCGAAAAGACAGTCGGTATCGAAGCGGCTGTCCTCAACTTCTGCGGCGGTGAGCATATTTACGGTCAAATCGTGCAGTTCTTTTAAAGTCATACTAAATATCCTTTCTTAGATAAGGATATTATATCATAACTTCGGAAAAAAGTCCATATGCAAAAAAGGAACGGATTAACCGTTCCTTTTTATTTTTAATTCATTCTATTATAATATTTATTTGGATAATTTTATTTCTGCCGCTTAACCAAATTCCTGTTGACCTTATTTGTGCTTTTTCTTATAAAAATGATAAATAAGAAAAATAATTAACGCAAACAGCACAATATTAAGCATAGTCCATGTTACAGTAAGCCAATCAATTCTAAAAAAAAAGTACTCTTTTACCGCATTTAAAAAGTTTATCCGCATATTTATGCCTCATACACACCGATTGCAATATCATGCTTAAAATGGAAAGGAAAATCCTTAGCACCTAACTGTACAATATTGTCTACTAACAAATAATACTCTACATGGGCGGTAAATGTTATGTCAAGACACTGAGAGGTTTCTTTTGTTATTCTGTAACTTGCCATTGAACATGTAGTTCCAGGCGTATATCCGGTATACGTCATATAAGGGGTTCCCTGCAGCGTGGTGAAAAATCTTGTATTTCTTACTCCATAAGAGTAATAAAAATTTATTTTGTTTACCAATGATGTTGTTATTCCAATACTGTAATTCTTAATTTCCTCGTCTGAAGAAGCATAGCTGCTTTTAAATGACGGAACTTCAGAAAAAGAAACAGAATAGTTGTTCAATAATTCATTAAAAAAAGCTTCTTTTTCGTCCTCGCTTGTAAAAATTAAGGCGTTTGGATTTTGTGATTTTATTTCATCGATCAGAGCTTCCTTTTCGATTTCCGAAGAATATGAAGACACGGTCTTTAAGTTGTTTGCAGACGAATATACATCAGAATCCGCAAAAGAAGGAATGCTTAACACAGCTGCTGTAACGGATCCTGCAAGTAAAATTGATATCATTTTAATTATTTTCATACAAACCAGTCCTTTCAAATATCGTGTTTTTTAGTTAAGAAAAGTTAAGAAACGCGAATTCGCTGTTTCCTTGTACATTATATACCCGATAATGACGTTTGTCAACTGCCTGTAAAGAAAATCTCTCTTTTTTACCAAACGCAATAGTGTTGTTTAGCAATATTAAACAAGTTTATTTTTTTGACACTATATACAAATAACTACGCAATAATTTGTGCAAATAGTTGTGCAGCTAATATAATAAGCCATCGCCTAAGCAACATTAAAAATTTATTATCCCCAGATGTTCCAAAAGTATCTTCAGCCCTATAAGAATAAGTATCACGCCGCCCGCAATCTCCGCTTTACTCTTATACTTAGCTCCGAAACGATTCCCAAGCAGAACCCCGCCCAGAGAAAGCGCAAAGGTAGTCACCCCGATAAGCAGCACTGACGGCAGGATATTTACTTTCAAAAATGCAAAGGTTATCCCTACCGCAAGCGCGTCAATACTTGTGGCTACGGCAAGTATCGTCAGCTCGCCTATACTGAGGGTATCTGTTTTTTCTTCGGCTTCACCGTCTTTTTCGCGGATTGCTTCTATCGCCATTTTTCCGCCGATAAATGCAAGCAGCACAAAGGCTATCCAGTGGTCGTACTTCTCAATATACTCGGAAAATCCCGTACCCAGAAGATATCCCAGCAGGGGCATTACCGCCTGAAATACGCCGAAAAACAGAGCGATGACGTAAGCGTGTTTAAGGTTCAGCTTACGCATATTCAGTCCCTTACAGACCGATACGGAAAACGCGTCGGCGGACAGTCCCACCGCGATCAGGAACAATTCCAAAAAGCTCATTTTATACAGATCCTTCCGCATTAAATTAAAAGACTCACAGGCAACAAAAGCTGCCTGTGAGTCTCGCCGATTAAGGTATTACCGGACGAAAATAATTCCGCCATTATGTCGATAATACCGCATAGTTAAATTATGCCGACTACTCCCTCATTGGGTTTTGCTAAGTATACCATAACTTTTACAGCTTGTCAAGGTATTTTATGCGAAATTTTACCTGTTTATGCTTTGTAAACTTTTCATCAGCAAAAACTATAAAAGATTTGCTTCGATAAAGTGTGCCACACCGTCCTCGTCATTGCTGCCCGTAATATAACCCGCCGCATCAGTCACAGCTTCTATTGCATTGGAGACCGCAATGCCCATACCGCACATTTGGATAGGCTCAATATCGTCGTTGTCATCGCCGAAATAGACAGCCTCCGCTTGTGGGATATTAAGCGTTTCAAGCGCTGCTTTAACTCCGTTCCATTTTGCTGCACTTTTACTCATAATTTATACAAGCGTGTTGTTTGCGACAGTATAATACACGTCCTCGGTCAATATATGTTTGATTTTGGAGTATAATATATCATTTGAACTGCTTGCCAAAATCTTGTACAAGGTAACATTAGCAGGCAAATTGGGAAAATCGTCATAACATATGGACTCCCATTCCGGAATTGCGAAGTTGGAATATACGCCGCCGCTTGTTTCAATAGAGATAAGCGTATCTGGTATCGAAATAAGCGCGGATAAAACAATTTCTCCGCTTAAACGGGAAATACTGTTTTCAATTACCTTATCGGCTAAAATAATTCTGGCTCCGTTCATTGTTATGACTGCATCAAAGCCGACCTGCTCATTGTACGCTGATATTCTTTTTTCGGTTCTTGCCGTTGCTGCTATGACAGCAAGACCTTTATTGTGACATTTTTTCAAAACATTGATTGTGTATGCTGAAAGTGTCTTGTCAGTATGCAGCAGCGTTCTGTCCAAGTCAACAATAATAGCTTTCATTTAAAGTTCCTCCGCTGATTTTGGCCTATTGCCCTGCAAGACATTTCAGTTCTCGTACACTTTAATTATCTCCCCCATAAACTGCTTGTGTATAGGGT
>CAMWRN010000053.1 GCA_947176675.1 uncultured Clostridia bacterium
TTTCGCATCCAAGTATTGCAGCAATGTCGTCTGCAACTTTTTCTGCACATTTCCTCTTTTGTTCGTCCGTTCTGCCGGAAAAACATTTAATTTCTACATGTGGCATATTTACTTACCTCCACAAATCTCGATTTATCTCTGAATTAAAATCTGTCCGTATTTATTAAAATTTATATTGTCCTGCAAATTATAGATAAGAGTTGAATAGATCTTTGGTCAGTTCATAATCAACAGAAGAACGATTGTTGCCTAACTGGTCTTTCCATGCATTTAGATTGACTCTGATTTTCTGAAAGCCAAGTTTTTCATAAACGTGCTGCGCCCGTTCGTTTTTCAGGTCTGTATCAAGCTTTATAAGGCTATACCCCAAATCGTGAAATAGTCCGTGAATAAATAAGCTTAGCACTTTCTTTCCGATGCCTCTGTTCTGCATTTTTTCATCGCAGATTTTTATACCCATTTCACATTGGTTATCGCCGAGATTGCGGTAATTCATTTCTCCGATAGGAACGCCGTCATAAACTATGATATGCCTGCGCATAGTATCATCGCTTTCCTGTTCGATCTGTTTGATGACCTCTGCCTCGCAGGTTCCTAAACCGTTTGGAAAGCCTGCATGAGCCATAACGTTTCCGTCGTTCCACCACGCGGTTAATTGAGGTGCGTCGTTAATTCCGGCATTTCTGATTTCTATTTTGTCATTTTGCAAATGCATACTTTTCCTCCAAATTTTGATTTATCTCTGAATTAAAATTTGTCCGTATTTATTTTACTCCGATTCTCATTCTATAGCAAAACTCAATGTCGAAAGGTTCTTTGTCAAAACAGGAATCAATATTATCATAAAATATATCAAGCTCATTTTTAATAAGTTCTGGATATTTTTTCAGAATAGCTTGAGTACTTCCCTGACTTAAAATAATGTTGAAGAAACGTTCTGTTGTACATTCTTCCATGCTGCAGAAAAGTATCTCACGAGCATATGTGAAATATCCGCTTTTGATAATATTTTCCAGATGCTTGTTTTTGGAATAACGTATAAAGCTGTCCTTAATGTCGGGGATTTGACTTTCGATTTCCAGCACCTTGCTGTAAAGCTGCATATACGCTTTTTCGGCTTCCCATTTTACAACTGGCGGCCAGTCGCAGTCTATGGTCGCAAACACACCGCCGTCTTTCAGAATGCGGTTTACCTCTTTAAGCGTGGAGGTCGGTTCCATCCAGTGAAAGGATTGAGAGCAAACAACTGCGTCGGCGCAGCAGTCATCAAGTCCCGTATTATCTGAAAAAGCCTTTATAAAATTCATTTTTGTGCTTGACTTTTTTTCGGCAATACTACGCATTTCGTCGTTCGGCTCAATGCCGATTATTTTATCGCTGACTTCCTGCCAAATATCGGAGGAAAGCCCTGTTCCGCACCCCATATCTACAACAAGCTGCGGAGCTTTGCCCAAATATCTGCATATAACGTTTATCGGATATTTCGGGACTTTAGGGCGGGCGTTTTCATAAACATCCGCAAAGCCGGAAAACCTTTCTGCATTGTTTTGTTTGCTGCTCATATTTAAATTAGCTCCTTTCATCGGTAACAACATGCTCTATACCTGAATGTTCACAGCCTAAATAATCCCTCAGAAAACTCGGGTATGCCCTGTAACGTCCTAAATCATCAATAGGTATTCAGTGCATATTTTCCTTTACTCCGCCGTAGGTGTAGCTGTCGCTGTGCAGCTCCTGCGTACCCCTCGGCTTCATCAGAAAATAGAAGCTTATTTCGTGACAGTCAAGATCTTTCAGCGGCGGGGTATCTCCTTTGAAAAAGTTTTCGTGAATGACCGCCAATCGGTCAATTTCATACTTAATGCCTGTTTCCTCGTAAACCTCGCGAATAACGGCGTTTTCGGCAGTCTCTCCCGCATGGACTGCGCCGCCTACGGGATAGAAATAATCCGCGGTTGAATTACCCGCAAACAGTACGCAGCCGTTTTCGATAATAATAGCGCAGGCTTTGTACCGAAACCATTTGTCCTCTTTTGTAAATCCGCAGTCGATTGGCATAGTTATTCCTCACTTTTAGAAATTAGACCCGTTCCAGCCCCAGTTTTCGGTACACATATAGCTGACGTATATCCTGTCCGAAGATATGCCGAGACTTTCGGAAAGTATTCCCGTGATACGATTTGTCAGCTCGGACATAGCGTTTCCCGACGGACTTCCGTATATCTGCACCTCAACCATAGCGGCAGGAGCGTCAGTACCCTTGAAGTAAAGAGTGTAGTCTCCCTCAACGCCCACCATGAGCCAGCCTTCCGATTTTCCGGGGATCGCTGTAATGGCAGTTCCCAGCGCAGACTTGATGTCTGCGGTTTTTTCATTTGTAACGTTCACGTTTGTTTTAACATTGATAAACGGCATAAAAATCGCTCCTTTAAAATAATTTTTGTATGTGTTTTCTAAATCAGTTTATCCAGTTCGGCAAGCAGCTTCCGCTTCATCTCCGCCAGATCCTCCTCGGAGGGACGGTTCTCATCGCTGTACATCTTTTCCATGGGATACCACCAGACGGGACCCCTGCCGTTGTTTCCGTAATTTTCAATATCGCCGTCCACACGGGGATATAAGTGCCAGTGAAGATGTGCGTCACCCATTCCAAGCAGCTCGTAGTTTATCTTTTCCGCTCCGAAAGCCTTTGAAACGGCTTCGGCAACAACGGACATTTCCTCAAGGAATTTCAGCCGCTCAGCAGTGTCGAGGTGAAACAGCTCCGTCTTGTTTCCGTGTTCTTTATACAGAAAAAGTGTGTAACCGTAAAAATGCTGATTGTCTCCGATAACAACGTAACCCGTTTCCAGTTCCTTTACAAAATAGGGATTAACGCCGTTTTTTATCATTTCTATCCTGTCGCATATCAGGCACATTATTTATCGCTCCTTACTTTTCACATCTGCCGAACACATCAAGACTGCGTAAAAATTTCATTGTCATTAAGCCCTTGAGGCGCTTTTCAACCCCTTGCCATATCTCGGGTTCGCCCCAGCTCCAGCTCGGAGACCAACTGCCGTCCTCGTTCTGGGACTCTATCAAAAACGTGTGATTTTTGTCCACATCGTCTTTGTACAGCTTGTAATACGGGTGGTCGGGGGTATCTATCCAGTGACAGAGTTTATATGCGTTTTCCGTTCCCCAAGGATCATCAAGCAGGGAAATAATATTTCCGCTGCCCATAAGCTTTTCCAGTAAATCGCTTTTCAGCTTTTCGTCTTTCAGAGCGTTCACAAAATAAACGTCCGACATCATTCCGTACTGAAAGAAATCATTGCCAGAGTTTATTTTATCCACAACAATTTTTTGAATATACTGTGCAAGGTCATCTGGAACATACCTGCTGTATTTTACAACCATTCCCGCCAGCGCAGAGTTGGTGTTGGGATTATAGTGAGCGATAAGATCGGCATAATCGGACGGTATGTATTTTTCTTTCTCCTCATGCTCCCACCAAGGCGCGTGGGGAAAATTATTTACTTCTGGAACTGTCATATTATCCCATTCGCCACGATCTTTGTTGTAATTGTCAATGATATATTTCATAATCTTAGGTATCATAGGGTGCGTGTCGGGTACGTCAAGGGCAAAAATATATCTGCACGCGCTTTCAGTTTGTTTAAGGCATGAGTCCGCAAAAATAAAGTCATACTCCAGCGTACCGAAGCCGCCGTCTTCGTTCTGGTATTTTCCGAGAACTTCTATGACATCTGATTTTGGCTTTCCCTCAAAATAGTATTGAAACATAGCCAAATCTATATCCTGCGCATGGTCGTACATAAAATTTCTTGCTTTTTCAAACGATGCTTTTGATAATTTTTCCATATTTACACCTCTTTATCCTAATCGCCCATTAAAAGTGTAAATAAAAAATCTGCGTAAAAATCGTATATGCAAATTTTCACTTGATTTTTTATACACTTTTAAATTGGTGATTAGTATTAGTTATTTTTCTCTGACACGATATTCCGCAGCCATACTCCCTTTTTTAACAGAAATAACCCTATTGCAACCTTTATTATGTCCACCGCCTGACAGATAAAAAATATCATGGTGATGTCAAAGCTTGTAAATTTAACAAGCAGCATAGCTGTTGGTACGGAAATTATCCACATAAACACGCTGTCGAAAATCAGCGTGACATAGGTCTGTCCGCCCGAACGGAGGGTAAAGTACGCCGCATTGATAAACGCCTGAACGGGCGTAAATATTCCCAGAATGATTATAAACTCCGATGCAAGTCCGCGAACCTGTTCTGTGGTCTCGTAAAACATGGGGAAAACTCCCGAAAAAGCAGCCATTATGCCGCCAGTTAAAGCTCCCGCAGCAATGCTGAAAGCGATAAGCTTTGTGTCGGTGTCCTTGGCGCGTTTCAGGTCTCCCGAACCCAATATCTGCCCCACGATAATTCCAACCGCAGAACCGAGGGCAATGTACACCACATTAAAAAGATTGAAAATAGTCGAGGAAATATTAGTCGCCGCAACCACTTCCAACCCCTTTTGCGAGTAGCACTGGTTCAGCTTAGCCATTCCCGACGACCAGAAAAATTCGTTCACCGCTAAGGGCAGACCGCTTATTGCTATTTTCGCAACAAGCTCACGGGGTACTTTCATGCTCCTGAAAACGCCGCGGATAAAGTCATTCCTGCCACTTTTGGCATGTGTGTACACAATAACTATGGCGCACTCCACAAAACGTGCGATTACCGTGGCAAGAGCTGCACCCTTTACCCCCATTTGGGGAAGTCCCAGCTTGCCGAAAATAAGCGCCCAGTCCAGCGCAAGATTTATTAGCACCGCCGCAAGTCCCGCAAACATTGGAGGGATAGTGCAGTTCGTTTCCCTTAGCGTGGACGCGTAGATCTGCGTCGCCGTAAAGGGGATAAGTCCCACAAGCATTATAGTGAGGTAATCCTTGCCCGACTTAAAAATCAGGTCGCGGTCGCCCTCCTGCCCCTCACCCGTGAGGTAAGAATTGATAAGACCGTCCCCGAAAAAGGAAAGAATTATTATTCCCGCAGCAAGAGCGAACGTGCCTATCAGTACTTTAAATCTGAAAACATTCCGCACGCCCTCGTTGCTGCCTTGACCGAAAAACTGTGCCCCGAAAATTCCGGGACCCGCCAAAAGTCCGAATACGCAAAGATTGTACACAAACATAAGCTGATTTGCAACAGCTGTGCCGGACATTTGCTCGGTGCCGATCTGCCCCACCATAATGTTGTCAAGCAGGGCTACAAAATTTGTTATGCCGTTCTGAATCATGATCGGAACGGCAATAGCAAATACTGTTCTGTAAAAATTTCTGTCTCCGATAAATTTTTTGATATTCATATGGTACGCATAAAATCAGTCAATAAACGCCCCGTCAGAACAACTCACCCGCCCCTTGACAGGGGCTTGGTGCCGTATCCGACCTTGGGGTAGAACAAGCCTGCGGGGGCTCCCCGCTCAGTCTATCCTTGTGAAAACCGACTTAAACGTTCCTGTCAGAGCGTACTCTCCGCAGCCCGCAGGAACGAAAACGCTGTCTCCTTTCTTTAATGGAAGAACTTCATTTCCGCACTTCAGCGCGGCTTCTCCCTCCAAAATCAATATGTTGTGGAACGAGGTCTCGTCCGCATTGAATGACGCTTCCTTGTCCACGTCAACGGAATAAACCGTGAAATATTCGCACTTTGAAAGCAGACGCTTTACCGCGCCGTTTTCAGTGAAAGCTTCTGTTTGGGGGTACGGCTTTGCAGGGCAAAGGTTTGTTACCTCAACAGCCTTGTCGATATGGAGCTGTCTCGGCTTACCGTCCGCGCCGACTCTGCCGTAGTCGTAAATACGGTATGTGGTATTGGAATTCTGCTGAATTTCCGCGATTAGAATGCCCTTGCCGATAGCATGGAGCGTTCCCGCCTCAATAAAGAAAACGTCGCCCTTTTTAACGAGTACGGACTGTGTGATTTCAAGCAGAGTATTGTTTTCGATACGTTCACGGAATTCCTCTTTAGTGACATCTTTTTTGAAGCCGTACAGAAGCTCCGCTCCGGGGTCGCAGTCAACGATGTACCACATTTCGGTTTTGCCGTACTCGCCCTCAACCCGCTGTGCGTACTCGTTGTTCGGGTGTACCTGAACGGAAAGATTGTCTTTTGCGTCAATAAGCTTTATCAGTATGGGGAACTGCTCAAATCTTTGGCAATTGCTGCCCAGTACGGATTTTCCGCAAATCTCGATATATTCCGCAAGAGTTTTTCCTGCGTACTCGCCGTTTGCAATGGTGGAATTGCCGTCCTTGTGGCAGGAAAGCTCCCAGCTTTCGGCAATTTTTTCAAAATCGCAGTCCTTTCCGAAATCGTCGCGGAGACGTGTGCCGCCCCAAAGATAGTCCTTAAATGCAGGTGTAAGTTTTAATGGGTACATAATAAATTCCTCCCGAAAATATAAAAATCCACCATAAAGTATATCATAAAAAGGGGAGGTTGTCAACGTTTGCCAATGACTGAGAACGAAAAAGCCGTCCGCGGAAACAAATTCCGCAGACGGCTCAGTATAATCAAATCTTTATTCCTCTTCGTCCTCATCGGGCATATCCCAGTTGTGATAAACATTCTGTACGTCGTCGTTGTCCTCAAGATGTTCAAGAAGCAGATTCATCTTCTTGATAGACTCCTCGTCGGTAAGTGCAGTATATGTGGACGGTATCATCTCAACGTCCGCCGAAATAAGCTTGTATCCCTTTTCGGTAAGACCGTCACGCACTGCGGCAAAATCCGCAGGCTCTGTCTCGATTTCGATAATGTCGTCTTCCATTGAGAAATCGGACGCGCCCAGATCGAAAACGTCCTCCATTACCTTGTCCTCGTCCATACCGTTGGCTTCGGCGGCAATAATACCCTTGCTTGTGAACATGAACGAAACGCAGCCCGTAGTACCCAGATTTCCGCCGAACTTGTCGAAGTAGTGACGGATATCACCGGCAGTACGGTTTTTGTTGTCCGTCAGGGTTTCAACGATAACCGCAACGCCGTTGGGACCGTATCCCTCGTAAACGTTGGCTTCGTAATTTGTCTTGTCTCCGCCGCCCGCAGCCTTTTTGATAACGCGGTCGATGTTGTCGTTGGGGACGTTGTTCGCTTTAGCCTTTGCGATAAGATCGCGCAGCTTGGCGTTGTTGTTTGGGTCAGCGCCGCCCTCTTTTACGCACACGGTGATCTCACGTCCGATCTTGGTGAAGATCTTGGCTTTTGCGCCGTCGGTGGCTTCTTTCTTTCTTTTGATGTTATTCCATTTGGAATGTCCTGACATAAAATTCTCTCCTTAGCTATAGTTATGTAAGATATGAAAGCAGTCCTTGACTACCTGACAAACATTTTACGATACTCCTCAGTACCAGATTCAATTGGCTTTCCGTGACCGAAAAAAATTCTTTTCGGTTTAAGGGCACGTATTCTTTCCAATGACTTCCTTGCTGCCTTGGGACTTTCGCATATCAGCGGAAACGACGGTACGATAAAGTTCATAGCTGCGTCTCCCAAATAAAGGTCACCGCCGCAGAGTACCCCGAAAGAGCCTTTTGTGTGACCGTCAAGCTTTACCGCGGTGCAGTCAGCGCCGAATTCCCCTCCCAGCGCCATTCCGTCGTCAAGGAAAATATCTATCCCGAAGCTTTCAGCGCGTGTTTTCCTCAGCGTTTTCGGAGACACCGAAGCCGCCGCAAGAATTTTTCCCGCCGCGCCGATGCTGTAAAGCTTATGTATACCGTTGTCGCGGGCAAGCTTCATGTCGTATACGCACATGGCGATGTCAGCATTGTAAAGCTTCGAGAAGTACGCCGCGTTGCCGATATGGTCGTTGTGTCCGTGGGTGAGAACGATCAGCCTGATATCGTAGTTATGAAGCCACGTCTCGATCTCGCCGCGGTATTCTTTTGTACAGGTGTCTATGAGGATATCTCCCTGCTTGCCGCGGATAACATAGCAATTTCCGAAACCGCAGGTTATCATGTTAACTCCCTCGTAATTCACGAAAAACCGTCCTTTCGTTAAAGAAACAAGATCACAACTCCGTATTATACCATATTTTATCGAATAATTCAACCATTCTTTCAAAATTTTCCGTAAGCTGCAAATATCCGAACAGGGTCTCCAAAGCGGTCGCCCGTCTGTATTCAACGGGATTGGAGCTTTTCGGCACGGTATTGCCTACCGCGTTCCGACCTCGTTTTAACATAGTCTCCTCGTCTTCGGTAAGAAGCGGAAGTATCACGTCCACCGCCTTTGACTGATACGCAGCTCGAACGCGCTCCACCGCCTCGGAATGCAGCTTCTTGACAGGCATATTGGCGGTGAGCACCAAACGCTCCCGCACAAGCCGTTCATAGACCGCGTCCCCAAGGAAAGCAAGGGTCAGCGGACTGTATTGATTTACGTCATGCTTATCTATAATGACCATTCCTTTCAGCGAACCTTATATCTCCGTTTTGTCCTGTTCCGTCCTTGTACCGTCGTGATCTTTCATAAAGAAAAGCAGATCTATAAGCGACTCGTGATAGGGGATAAATATTTTCTCACGTATCATAGCCTTTATCTCATCTGCGGAAGCCCACTTCACCTGTGCGACTTCCTCGGTCTGCAATTTAAGAGCGGTCTCGTCCAAGTCCTTTTGGACAACGTAAATGTCGTCAAAAACGCATTCTGTCTGTATCGTAAGCACACGCCGCAGCTCATCGGGAGCAAGCGTTACCCCTACTTCCTCGGAGGTCTCCCTAACCGCCGCGGAAAGGCTTGTATCACCGCTGACCGCGCTGCCGCCAACGGTAAGGTCCCACATACCGCTCCAGCTGCGCTTGAACGGCTGCCGTTGCTGTATCAGCATTTTTCCGTTACTGTCGAAAATACATACGTGCACGACCATACGGTAGTCGCCCTTTTGGATTTTTTTATAGTTTCCCCGTTCAAGAGTGCGTCCCGTCTTTATGCGGTTTTCGTCATAAACGTCCCAAAGCTCCATAATAAGTTATCCTCCATGAAAATCAGAATAAAAAGTCGAACTCGAAACCGAAGATATTCACCGTGTCGCCCTCGTCGATACCCATTTTTTCCAGTCTTTCGATTATGCCGCTGGAGCGCAGCACCCGCTGAAAATACTGCAATGAGGAATAGTCATCCATATCTATTGTGCGCATGATATTTTCCAGCCACGGAGCTTCAACATAGTAAACACCGTCGTCCTCACGGGTTATCTCGAATTTCTCGCCCATGCCCGCACGCTCGTCAAGCTGCTTAGGAGTAAGAGGCTCGGCTTCGTATTCCTTTATGGGAGGAAGCTTGTCAAGCTCCGCTGCGATCACGTTAACAAGCTGTTTTGTGCCCTGTGTGGTAGCCGCTGATATCTCGTAGAAATCATAACCAAGATTTTCTACGTATTTTCTAAAGTCCCGTATTTGCTCGGGAGAAGCCATGTCGCATTTGTTTGCGGCAACTATCTGAGGTCTTTCGGCAAGCTCAGAGCTGAACTTTTCCAGTTCTTTGTTGATTATGCCGAAATCCTCTACAGGGTCTCGTCCTTCAACGCCGGAAACGTCGACAACGTGTACTATAAGCCTGCATCTTTCAACGTGCCGCAGGAATTCGTGTCCCAGACCCACTCCGTCTCCCGCTCCCTCAATAAGACCTGGGATATCAGCCATTACGAAGGATTTTTCTTCGCTGACCTTTACCACTCCCAGTACAGGGGTAAGCGTGGTGAAGTGATAGTTTGCGATCTTAGGCTTTGCCGCAGATACAACCGATATCAGCGTGGATTTGCCTACGTTCGGAAAACCAACCAGACCCACATCCGCAAGAAGCTTCAGCTCGAGAGTGACTTCGTATTCTTCGCCTAAAAACCCCGGTTTGGCAAACTTCGGTATCTGTCTTGTGGGAGTGGCAAAACGTGCGTTGCCCTTGCCGCCCTTGCCGCCCTTGGCAAGTATTACCGGCTCGCTGCCCGACATATCCGCCATTATTCTTTCAGTTGACTGCTCGCGGATAAGAGTTCCGCGGGGAACCTTTATAATAAGGTCGGGAGCGTTTTTCCCAGTCTTATTGCCCGAAGAGCCGTTTTCGCCGCGCTCCGCAACGTATTTTCTCTTGTAGCGGAAGTCCTCCAGCGTGGAGAAATTATCGTCCACAACAAAAACAATGTCGCCGCCCTTGCCGCCGTCGCCGCCGTCGGGACCGCCCGCAGCCACGTATTTCTCACGGTGAAAGGAGACTGCGCCGTCGCCGCCGTCTCCTGCTTTTATCTTTATTTTAGCCTTATCAACAAACATGGCTTTACCTCTTTCGCAGCAATAAATAACTATACGGAATGGAATATCCGTATTATTATACCACAAAAAAAAACGTTTTTCAATATAAAATAAGGAAATTTTTTCTTTTCGTATAAATTGCGCCGAAATGCTGTCTTATCGGGCGTTTTTCTGACGTTTGGATAAAAAAACAATGTTGTATCCGGAAATTTTTGTGCGAATTTCCATAAAGAGGTGTGAGTATTTGGTGAAAATGTTAATTGACACCGTGTCGGATTTGTATTAAAATTGTTAATAATGAATGGATTTAAATGTAATCATTTACATTTCAATCCTAATGATAAGGAGAATGATGAATTATGAAGAAATCAAGAATTTTCGGCGTGATCGCCGCAGCAGCTATGGCTGTTTCCGCATTTGTTTCCATGCCTGTTTCCGCAGCAGACACTTACCACGCTTACCTTGGCGTTCAGACAAACCCAAGCTGGATTTTCAGAAACGCTTGGAATGACGGAAGCTTCGGCAAAGATTACGAAGCATTTGACAAGCTCAGCAAGGACGGTGCTCCCGCAGACATTGCAGGTACTTTCACTGATGTTGATATCACCGGTGACGGAACCTACAAGGTTTCCCTTACAGGTGCGGACCTCAGCGACGAGGAATTGTTCAGCCTTTTGTTCGTGTCTACGGACATTCCCGTTGACGCAGGCGTATCTATTACCGATGTTAAGGTAATTATCGATGGTCAGACAAAGTACACCTTTGACGAGGCTTATATTCCCGAGGATACCGGAGAGTATATTCAAGTACAGGCTCGCAATATCTGGAACGACGACCTCGGCAAGGAGGACGGTCTGTTTGCTTACACAATGCCTACTGACTCCGTAGAGATGGAATTCACGGTTTCCGGTCTCGGCTCTGCCGCTGCTGCTGACACTGCCGCTGCTGCTGACACTGCCGCAGATGCTGCTTCCGCTGACTCTGCACCCGCTGCAGATACAGTTCCCACAACTTCCGCAGCTACAGGAAATCTTCCCGTTGCTGCTATGGCTTCCGTAGTTGCAGTTGCAGGCGATGCTGCTGTTGTA
>CAMWRN010000054.1 GCA_947176675.1 uncultured Clostridia bacterium
GCTTATGGCTGCGGCGGTTTCATCAACACTGCTTTTGCAGGGGTGTACGGCAGACAACGGCGACGGTAAGATACAGGTCACCATGCTCCAGTACAAACCCGAAGCCGTAAAAGCCTTTGAGGAGATCGAAAAGCGGTTCAACGAGACCCACAACGATATTACGCTGAAAATCGAATCTCCCAACGAAGCAATGACCGTACTTAAAACAAGACTTATAAGGGAGGATTACCCCGACATTGTAGGAATAGGCGGCGACATAAACTACTCTAATTTTCTTGATGCGGACCTTTTTGAGGATATTTCCGACCTTGAAATCATTAACGGCATAAAGCCCGCCTACCTCAAAATGGAAAAGGAGCTCGAATTTATCCAAAAGGACGGCGTGTATGCCCTGCCATATGCGGCAAACTGTGCGGGAATACTTTACAACAAGGATATGTTTGACGAAAACGGCTGGGAAATTCCCGAAACATGGAGCGAATTTATGGCGCTCTGCGAACAGATAAAAGCTTCAGGAACAACTCCGCTGTACTTTGGCTACAAGGACACATGGACCTGTCTTGCTCCTTGGAACGCTCTTGCCGTAGGCCTTGCGCCCTCGGACGTATGCAGCAGCGTCAATGCGGGAAAAACAACCTTTAAAGCAGAATACGGCGAGGTCGCAGAAAAAATAAAGCTTATGCTTGATTATGCCGAGCCAAATCCATATGCATACAGCTACAACGATGCCTGCACAGCCTTTGCAAGGGGCGAGTCGGCAATGTACCCTATAGGAAGCTACGCGGTGCCGCAAATATTATCCACAAATCCCGATATGAACATTGACTCCTTTACTTTCCCCGCAAATGAAAACGAAGCAGACAACGTGCTCAATTCAGGTGTGGATCTGCAATTCTGCGTAATGAAGGAATCAAAAAACAAGGAAGCTGCTTACGAAGTGCTGAGATTTTTATACGAGGACGAAACCGTGCAGATATACCTTGACGACCAGGGCGGTATACCCTGCAAAGAGGGAAATTTTGCGATACCCTCAATGCTGGACGGTATGTCTGATTACATAAACGACGGAAGAATGTCCGATTTCCACGACCACCACTATCCCAGTGAAATGAGCGTTGACGCTCTTATCCAGACCTATCTTATGGACGAAAGCGAAAATTCCGCGGATATCTTCCTTGACAGGTTTGATACGGAATGGGTGCGGTATAACAGAGACCTAATTGCAAAAATAAAGAAGCATGAGGAGGCAGGAAGCAATGAATAAAAAGAAAATGTCCGACAGGCAGAAAACCTATATTGTTATGGTAATACCTGCTCTGATCCTTTTTGTAATGTTCAATACTATCCCGCTGATAACGGGTGCGGCGTACAGCTTCACCAACTACCGCGGCTACGGAAGCTACGACTTTGTAGGACTTCGCAACTACATCGACCTTTTCACCGATGCAAGAGTGGGAAACTCGTATCTTTTCACTTTCAAGTACGCCATTGCGGGAACGATACTCGTCAACCTTTTAAGCCTTATTCTTGCGCTTGGACTTAACAGCAAGATAAAGTGCAAGAGCCTGCTCCGCGGCGTGTACTTCCTGCCTAACATTTTAGGCGGACTTATTATCGGCTATATTTTCAGCTTTATTTTCACCTACATAGTTCCCGCAGCAGGCGAAGCCCTCAACATAGGATTCCTGAAAAACAGTATTCTTGCAAGCGAAAAATACGCATGGATAGGCGTTCTTATCGTAGGCGTATGGCAGGCTGTGGCAATGAATACCATTATCTACATTTCGGGCTTGCAGACAATTCCAGCAGAGATCCACGAAGCGGGAATGATCGATGGAGCGACCCGCTGGCAGGAATTCAAAAATCTTACTCTCCCAATGCTTATGCCGTTTGTATCCACAAACCTTGTTTTAAGCACAAAAAATATGCTTATGGTATTCGACCAGATAATGGCTCTCACAAAGGGCGGACCTGCTCAGAGCACCGAATCCATTTCCTACCTTATCTACAGAAACGGTATGGACGGCGGACAATTCGGCTTCCAGAGCGCAAATGCGGTAGTGTTCTTTGTTGTAATCGTTACTATCTCCATTATCCAAATGGTTATTACCAATAAAAAGGAGGAGCAGTTATGAGTGAGAAAAAGAAATATTTTGTCCCCGAACCTGTTAAGGTAAATATAAAATCAGCAGATGAAATAAAGGACGACAAGGACGGCAGATCGAGCATATTTCTTACTGTTCTGCTTATCATCGGCTGCGTTACTATTTTGTTTCCGCTTTATATGACTATAGTTATCGCATTCAAATCTCCGTCAGAAATGACAAACGATATTTCCGGCGCCCTCGCTCTTCCCAAAAGCTTTGGCTTCGGCAATTTTGCGGAGGCGATGCGTGTTACTGACTTTTGGCACTCTCTTGGAAACAGCGTTGTTATTACGGGCGCAACAATCATTCTTTCCCTTGTAATTCATTCAATGACAGGGTATGCTATCGGCAGAAACATGAACCGCAAAAAGGGCTTCAAGCTAATATATTTCTATATTGTCAGCGGTATGTTCGTGCCGTTTGCAATTCTTATGATGCCACTTGTAAAGCAGACGGCAAACCTCGGCATTGACAATATGCTCGGCGTAGTTATTCTCTACACGGTATTTTATATGCCCATGAACGTTATGCTGTACAGCGGATATATGAAAAACGTCCCATTTGCAATGGAGGAGGCTGCCGACATGGACGGAGCTTCCGCATGGCGGACATACTGGACTATCATCTTCCCTATGATGAAGCCTATGCACGCCACGGTAGCGGTGCTTACTGCCCTCGGAACATGGAACGATGTTATGACTCCGCTGGTAATTATGTCGGGCACTGACAACACAACTCTGCCACTTGCGCAGCTTAATTTCCAGACTCAGTTCGGTACGAACTATAATCTTGCGTTTGCTTCGTATCTGCTTGCTCTGCTGCCTATCGTGATATTCTATATCGTATGTCAGAAGCAAATAATCGGCGGCGTTGCAAACGGCGCGGTCAAGGGATAAAATATTACCTAAAGGAGAACAGTCATGAAGCTTGATAACAAAATTATGCTTATAACCTATGCTGACAGTATGGGAAAAAACATCTCCGAACTGCATAAAATTCTTGACAGACACTATAAAAAAGCCGTCGGCGGAGTGCATATACTTCCATTTTTTCCCTCCTCCGCCGACCGCGGCTTCGCACCCATGCGGTATGACGTTGTGGACGAAAAATTCGGCACCTTTGATGATATTGAAGCTCTCGGAAAAGAATATTACCTGATGTTTGATTTTATGGTAAACCATATTTCTGCAAGCTCGGAATATTTCAAGGACTTCCTTGAAAAAAAGGATAATTCCGAATACAAAGACTTTTTCATAAGATACAAGGATTTCTGGGAAAACGGCGAACCTACCGCCGAACAGACTGACATTATATACAAGCGCAAGCCGCGTGCGCCGTATATTGAAGCGAAATTTGCCGACGGCACGACGGAAAAGGTATGGTGTACATTCTGTGAGGAGCAGATAGACCTTGACATTACAAAGGAAAAGACCAAAAAATTCATTGCCGACACGCTTCGGGAAATGTGCCGAAGAGGCGCGGCAGTGATACGCCTTGACGCTTTTGCATATGCGGTGAAAAAGCAGGGAACCGGCTGCTTTTTCATAGAACCTGACATATGGGAGCTGCTCTACGATATTGAAAAAATTACCGCAGAGGGCGGTGCGGAAATACTTCCGGAAATTCACGAGCATTATACGATACCTATGAAAATTGCGGAAAAAGGCTTCTGGATATACGATTTTGCGCTGCCTGTAATAACGCTCCATGCGCTGTACAATCATACGGGAAAATATCTTAAAGACTGGCTTGAAAAATGTCCCATGAAGCAGTTTACCACCCTCGATACCCATGACGGCATAGGCATTGTGGACGTCAAAGATCTGCTCCCTGATGAGGAGATAGAAAAGGTAAAGGATCAGATGTACTCAAACGGAGCAAATCTTAAAATGAAATACAGCTCCGCAGCGTACAACAATCTTGACATTTATCAGGTAAACACCACCTATTATTCCGCACTTGGAGATAATGACGATGCATATCTACTTGCAAGGGCGATACAGTTCTTCGCTCCCGGAATTCCGCAGGTTTATTATGTCGGTATGCTTGCGGGAACAAACGATATAGAGCTTATGGAGAAAACCAAAAATGGGCGTGACATCAACCGTCATTATTATACTGCCGAGGATATAGAGCAAGAACAGTCCAGACCCATTGTTCAAAAGCTTAAAGAGCTTATGGAGCTGCGAAATTCCCACCCTGCGTTCGGACTTGACGGAAGTATTAGCATTAATTCAGAGAACGATAAAATTACAATAACAAGGAGCTGCAAGGGACATACCATTACTCTTGAAGCCAATCTGACTTCATATAAATTTGAGATATTTCAATAAGCAATGAGGTGTGACCATGCCGATCACGGTTAATGAAAAATCAGGATTTTTTTGTATAGAGACTGAAAATTCCGAATATCAGCTTATGGCGGACAGCTTCGGCATACTGCGGCATTTATGGTACGGCGAAAAGGTCGGCATGAGCATGGAATATTTGCAGGAATACCCCGACGTTGGCTTTTCGGGAAATATCTACGAGGCTGGAAATCTCCGAAGCTATTCTCTTGATACTCTGCCTTTGGAGTATTCCTGCGGCGGTGTTGGAGATTTCAGGATAAACGCATTATCGGTAGTCCATTCGGACGGAAGCTTTGCTCTCGACCTGAGGTATGTTGGCTTCAAAACAAGCAGGGGAAAGTACGACATTGAGGGACTTCCCGCAGTTTACGCAGATGATTCCGAGGCAGAGACTCTTGAAATATTTTTAAAGGACACCGCGTCGGATATTTCTGTAACACTTAAATACGGTGTACTGCCAAAGCTTGATATTATTACAAGAAGCTCAGTTATTGAAAACGGCGGGGAAAGCCCCGTATTCCTCACCAATGTTGCAAGTCTGTGCCTTGATATGCCAAGTGATTACAGCGAGTGGGTACATTTCCACGGCAGACATACCTGCGAAAGACTTTTCGAGCGTATGCCGCTTGCTCACGGTATTCAGGAAAGCTCAAGCAGCAGAGGTACGTCAAGTCATCAACAAAATCCCGCGGTCATACTCTGCGGCAAGGACTGCACCGAAACAAGCGAGAACTGCATCGGCGCAATGCTTATGTACAGCGGCAGCTTCAACACCAAAATAGAATATGACCAACTTGAGCAGGTACGGCTTGTTATGGGAATAAATCCTGAACTTTTCCGCTGGGAACTGAAAAAGGGAGAACATTTCTGCACTCCCGAAGCGGTCATATCCTACAGCGGCACAGGATTTGAAAAACTCTCCCACAACTTCCACAAAATCGTTCGGGAGCATATTTGCCGCGGAAAATACAAGCTGTCAGAACGTCCCGTTCTAATAAACAGCTGGGAAGCGGTATATATGGACTTTGACGATGAAAAAATCCTTAAAACCGCAGAAGAAGCTGCAAAGCTTGGCATTGATATGTTCGTACTGGACGACGGCTGGTTCGGAAAAAGGGACGATGACATTTCGGGGCTTGGCGATTGGTTCGTTAATTCCGATAAGATAAAGTGCGGACTTGGTGAGCTTGCAAAAAAAATAAAGGCTTTGGGAATGGATTTCGGCTTGTGGTTTGAGCCCGAAATGGTTTCCGAGGACAGCGAGCTTTACCGCAGTCACCCCGAATGGGCAATAAAAATTCCCCACCGCAATCCAATGCGGGGACGTTATCAGCTTGTGCTTGACATGACGAGAAGCGATGTGAGGGACTGCCTTTACAGATCAATTTCCGACATATTGAAAAGCGCGGAAATTTCCTATATAAAATGGGATATGAACCGCAGTATCTGCGACTGGTATTCGTCCTGCCTTGAAAGCAAAAATATGGGAGAAATGCCTCACAGATATGTGCTTGGGCTGTATGAGCTTCTTGAAAGACTTACACGGGATTTTCCCGATGTGCTTTTTGAGGGATGCAGCGGCGGCGGCGGACGTTTTGACGCAGGTATGCTTTATTACTGCCCACAGATTTGGTGCAGCGATGATACTGACGCTTTTGAAAGGACTAAGATACAGTACGGCACTTCATTTTTCTACCCCGTTTCCGCAATGGGTTCTCACGTTTCCGCTGTACCTAATCATCAGACAGGAAGGGTTACTTCTCTTAACGCCCGTGGTATTACGGCAATGCACGGCAGTTTTGGATATGAGCTTGACCCTGCCGCACTTACAAAAGATGAAAAAGCGGAAATCCCCCTGCAAATCAAGCGTTTTAAAAAGTACCGCAAGCTTATTCACAATGGAAAATATTATCGGCTGACAAATCTCATTGAAGAAAATTTTGCTTTTTGGGAATTTGTTTCCGAGGACATGACCGAAATACTTTTGCAGGGAATACAGTTCCGTGCAGAACCTAATTACCTTAGGCACAGAATCAAGCTGCGTGGACTTGACGAGAATAAAAAATATCGGACATTAGAAGATGATAGAGTCTATTTGGGAAAGACACTTATGAATGGCGGAATACTGCTCCCGGCTGCAAAGGGCGATCACTTTGCCTATGAAATATTTATTACGGAGGCAAAATAATATGAATGCTCAAAATAATGTTGCCGCTTTAAAATATAACGATATAGAGTTTTCTAAAATATCATAAAACGAACAACATCGGATTATAGAACTGCCAACGTTTCCATTAAAACGTTGGCAGTTTTTATATTAGTAGTTTAGCTCGACTATATTTTGTATAGAAGTCTGATTTTTAAAAGCAAGTATGATAAAAAAGAAAGGCTACATAGAATTTCTACGCAGCCTTTCAAATTCAAGATAATACTTCTTTACCGCACTTCTTTTTTCTGTGCAGTCTTTTATTCACACATTTTGAGGCGCAATCAATATGCTCTGAATTTGAAATCGGAAACCATTTCCTTGAGCATGCTCGCCTGTCCGGAAAGCTCCTCGGAAGCCGCTGCGGACTGCTCTGCGGTAGCAGAGTTAGTCTGTACAACGCTGGAAATCTGCTCAATACCAACAGTTACCTGTGTAACAGAATCAGCGGACTGCTTGGAAGCGTCGGAAATCTTCATGTTCAGGTCTACAACAACGTTGGAAGCTTCCATTGCATTGGACATCTTGTCGGCAACCTCTGTAACAAGCGAATTACCCTTGTTGATAGCAGCAACGGTATTCTCAATAAGAGAAGTTGTATTCTTGGCAGCCTCTGCACTCTTGCCTGCAAGGTTTCTTACCTCATCGGCAACAACTGCGAAGCCTTTACCTGCTGCGCCTGCTCTTGCAGCCTCAACAGCAGCGTTAAGAGCGAGGATATTGGTCTGGAATGCGATATCTTCGATAGTTTTGATGATCTTCTGAGTTTCATCGGAAGATGCACTGATCTCGTCCATAGCTCCAACGAGTTCTTTCATCTTGTCGTTTGCGCTGCCCATTTCACTTACGGCAATATTGGTTCTGTCGTTTGCTTCATGAGCGTTTTCAGCATTTTCGTTGATCTGCTCGGAAATAATGTGAATAGTAGCTGCAAGCTCTTCAACAGACGAAGCCTGCTCTGTAGCGCCCTGAGAAAGCGCCTGTGCACCGCCGGATACCTGCTCGGAACCGGAAGAAACCTGATCTGCGGACTCGTTGATCCTGGCTATAATTTCATTGAGTTTGTCGATAAGGCTGTTAAAAGAGGAAAGGATAGATGAAAATGAACCTACATAAGCATTTTCGCAGCGGCTCTTTACCATAAAGTTACCTTCAGAAAGCTCCCCTGTTACATAGCTGATATCTTCAATAATCATCTTGCTGCCGTCAGAAAAGCTCTTGATGCTCTTGCAGAGAATGCCGACCTCATCTTCGGACTCATATGTAATGTCAATGTCAAAATCACCCTTTGCCATGTTTACAGCAGCTGCTTCAGCCTGACTGATACCGGATGTAAGAGACTTAGTGATGTAGGTAGACATTGCAAGTCCGATAATAACCGCTATAACGGAAGCTCCTATAATGGCAATCATTGTCGTTACACCGGTAGATATTGCTCCCTCGTACTCTTCATCAGCGTGCTCGCTCGCATAATCAACAATTGAATCTGTGTAAGCGATTGCATTCTGAAGACTGCCTACTATATTTGCTTTATACATGGCATAAGCTTCTTCGCTCTGACCTGAATAAGCAAGGTTGGAAAATTCCGTAAAAACAGTTTTTACTTCCTTAAGCACCTCACCGGTTGCGTCAACATCGCTCATATCTCCGCGGTAGTTGCTTTTAAGGAATTCAATGGCCGATTCGGCATCGACAAGATTTTCGTTAGCCAGACGAAGTCTGCTTTCAATCTCAGCCGGATCACTGTCGGTAATCGCAACAAGCATATTCTTTGCAGCCATCTGAAGATCCTTTGATACCTGCTCAGACCTCTGCGTGTTCAAATATGATTTGTTGTAGAACTCGCTAACCAGACCGTTGATATTCTGTGTGGAAATAACAGAAACAACAGCCATTACGACCATTAATGCCAGTACTATTCCGAAAGCCACAAGAAGCTTGGCGGAAACTTTCAAGTTTTTCATATAAAAAACTCCCTCCAATTTTTTTGTGCGGATCCGAATACGGACAATATCCGACACATTTTAATATAATTATATTACTAAAAAACGGTTTTGTCAATAACAAAATAATGCATAGTCATAAAATTTAATGTTAAAAATTTAGTCGTTCTGCCAAAAATACGGCGGGAGGTCAACAGCATATCCAAAAGCTGTAAGCTGTCAGGACTTGTCGGGAACAAGCTTTTCCTTGCCGCCCATATAGGGTCTTAACACCTCGGGGATCTTAACCGAACCGTCTGCGCAAAGATTGTTTTCTAAAAATGCGATAAGCATTCTCGGAGGCGCAGCAACAGTATTGTTGAGGGTGTGGGCGAAGTACTTTCTGCCGTCCTCGCCGTTTACGCGTATCTTTAGACGTCTTGCCTGAGCGTCTCCCAGATTGGAGCAGCTTCCTACCTCAAAGTATTTTTTCTGACGCGGTGACCAGGCCTCAACGTCGTAGGACTTGACTTTCAGATCGGCAAGGTCTCCGGAACAGCACTCGATAGTGCGGACGGGTATATCCATGGAACGGAACAGGTCTACAGTATTTCTCCACAGCTTGTGGAACCATTCCATACTGTCCTCCGGTTTGCAGACAACGATCATTTCCTGCTTCTCAAACTGATGGATACGGTAAACTCCCCTTTCCTCGACACCGTGAGCGCCCTTTTCCTTGCGGAAGCAGGGAGAATAGCTGGTCAGCGTGTGCGGAAGGGTCTTTTCCTGAACGATGGTGTCGATGTACTTGCCTATCATGGAGTGCTCGGAAGTACCTATAAGGTACAGGTCTTCGCCCTCGATCTTGTACATCATCGCGTCCATTTCGGCAAAGCTCATAACACCTGTAACAACACTGCTCCTTATCATAAACGGAGGTACGCAGTAGGTGAATCCTCTGCCGATCATAAAGTCGCGTGCGTAAGAGATGACCGCGCTGTGAAGTCTGGCGATATCGCCCATTAGATAGTAAAAGCCGTTTCCCGCAACTTTTCTTGCACTGTCAAGGTCTACGCCGTTAAGACTTTCCATAATGTCGGTGTGGTAAGGAACCTCAAAATCGGGAACAACAGGCTCGCCGAAGCGCTCAAGCTCCACGTTTTCGGAATCGTCCTTTCCTATGGGAACAGAGGGGTCGATAATATTCGGAATGACCATCATGTCCTTGTTAAGCTTTTCGCTCAGCTCCGTTTCCTTGGCTTCAAGAGCGGCAAGACGGTCGGCGAACTCGGTCACGCGCTTTTTGGCGGCTTCCGCCTCGTCCTTTTTTCCCTGCGCCATGAGTGCGCCGATCTCCTTTGAAGCCTTGTTGCGGTTTGCTCTCAGCTCGTCCGCTTCGGTCTTGGCGGCTCTCAGCTCGGCGTCTATCGCGATGACCTCGTCCACCAACTCCAGTTTAGAATCCTGAAATTTCTTTTTGATATTTTCCTTTACCGCGTCGGGATTGTCGCGGACAAATTTAATATCCAGCATAAGTTCAACATCCTTTATGTTTAAAAAGTATATATAATTATATCACACTGCGGAAAAAAAATCAATATTTTCAAGAAATTTTTCCGTGACATAAATAATAGTCTGTGTGATTTACACCACAATGGTGACTTTTTGCTCTGAGTAAGGCGTAGTCGCCATGGTTTTCTTGGGTTCGGTCTCTTTCGGAGCAGTAGTCTCCGCCGGAACGTCCGTCTTTTCGTCCTCGTCCCACGGACCGCGCATTTTCGTCGCCCTTCCGCTTTCGTCAACCCAGCCCTGCTTCTCATAGTATTCTTCAAGACACAGACCGCTTTTCTTTATCTCGTTTGCATAATAAACTCCCACAAAGCGATAGTGCCACGGCTCGTAGATTATGCCCGTAATGTCCTGCTTTCCCTTGGGATAGCGAAGGATAAAGCCGTACTCGGCGGCATGCTTGTCAAGCCATGCGAAAGCCTCGGTGTCCTCGAAGCCGTCATCGTCCATACTCTGATACTCTTCTACCATTATGTCCAGAGCCAGACCCGCGTTATGCTCGCTCTCACCCGGAAGCATGACCTCCGCAAGGGTGTCTGCGTAAGCGTCGTCATAGCTCATTCCCCTGTCAACTCTGTCCTGAACGCTGTTGTCGAAGTTCTGCTGCTGATACTCCATAGTACGGTACGCTGATACCACATACAGATCGATACCGTCCTTTTCGGCGTCGGCAATCATTTTTTCCAGATATTCCGCAGCCCTCACATCGAGGAAATATTCCCGCCAGCTTTCAAAGACTACCTTTGTCTCGATCCTGCTGTCGTAATCGGCGGGAAGCGGATTTTTCTTGTTCACAAGGAACATCGCCCACTTGTTGTCGATATTCTCGTCCTCCTCTTCGACAGGCGGAGAGGTAGTTTCCGTCACCGAAACGGTAACGGTATCGCTTTCTGCGCTTTCCGCGTCATCTCCGCCCTTGAACACAAATTTCGTAAGCACAAAAGCCAGCGCCAGAAGCAGCGCCGTTATTATCAATAAGTATTTTATTCCGCGCAAAATTATTACTCTCCTTTGGTTTTTATACCTTTTCACCTTTCTCATGGCAAGTCCTCCGTTTGAAGCGTCCGAAATTCGACGCATGAGAACATTATATCATCAACCTGCAAATATTTCAACATAAATCTCAAAATTCTTACAGAAATCAAAATTTATATCAAAACCCTCTTTTTATCCATAAATCTTGACAAAATCATATTGAATGTGTTATAAT
>CAMWRN010000055.1 GCA_947176675.1 uncultured Clostridia bacterium
GTTAATTATATCATAAAATTTATATAATTGCAAGCAAAACAGCGATTTCTCACATAACTTTCACATACCGGAAAATGACTGTTTCCGACAAAATGAGTATTTGGCAGTATCATGTCGCTGACATATGCCAATATATCTGCATATGAAATGAAAAGTTTTTTAGAAAAAACTATTGTAATTCGGAAGAATTTGTAATATAATAAATGTGTATAGTTTTATTTGGAAGGAGAGAGCGGCTTCCGTAATGAATATTCTGGTGATTGGCTGCGGAAACGTGGGGGCGGCTCTGTGCAGCGCTCTGTCTGCTCAAGGACACGACGTTTCGGTGATAAGCAGCGATAAAGAGCAGTTTTCAAATCTTCCCTCTGATTTTAACGGCTACACCACTCTCGGTGTGCCTATAGATAAGGAAGTGCTGAAAAAGGCAGGTATAGAAAATTGTGAGGCTCTTGCGGCGGTGACTTCCGATGATAATACGAATTTGATGGTGATACAGCTTGCGAAACAGTTTTTCGGTGTTGCGAAGGTTTTTGCAAGGGTGAACGATCCCAAGAAAAATAAGGTTTTTTCTGAATTCGGACTTGAAACGATCTGCCCAACAAATATGACGGTAACGTCCTTTTGCGCGGCAATAAACAGTTCTGCTTCCTCAGGGACTTCGATAGGCGGTCATTCCGTAATAATGGAAATGATGGAGATACCTAAGGATTTTATCGGCAGACGTATAAGCGAGATCGAATTCGAGGAAAACGAAACTCTTGTCGCTGTGGAACACAGCGACGGTTCCGTCAGCAGGATACTGCTTACAAACCGTGAGCTGCTTAAAGGAGACAAGCTTATTCTGGCGAAATTCGCAGATTAAAATACAGGAGAGAGAGCATTTGAAGGTTACAATTATAGGTGGAGGCAAGGTGGGCTACTATCTTGTGCGTACCCTGATAGAGCATGACCATGAGCCGACGGTGATAGAGCGGGACAAGTCGGTGTGCGAGCATATCGCAAACGAAATGGATATCCCGATCATCTGCGGCGACGCCACAAAGCTGGATATTCTCGAAGCTGCCGAGCTTCAGGAATCGGGTGCGCTTGTGAGCGTTACGGGGTCTGACGAAACCAATCTTATAGTGTGCCAGCTTGCAAAAAAGAAGTTCGGTGTAGCCAAGACCGTGGCTAAGTCAAATAATCCCAAAAACGTTGCGGTAATGCAGGCTCTGGGTATTGATAATGTTATCAACAGCACCGACAGCATTGCTTCCCTAATAGAGCGGGAGGTAGATACTTCAAGGATAAAGCAGGTGCTTTCGCTGGATAGGGGAGAGGTCACGCTGTTTGAGGTACAGCTTCCTCCCGACTATATCTACGATGGAAAAATGCTGATGGAGATAAAGCTTCCGGTGCTTTTTAACATCGTTTCCATAACGCGCGGAGGCTGCATGATGATCCCACGCGGACAGTCCATGCTCAAAAGCGGGGACAAGCTTCTTGTCATATCAGAGACAAATGCGGTCAAGGAACTTAAATCAGTGCTTAGGATCAAGGACTGAACCGATATTTTTCAGTAAAGGGTGGTAACCGAAATGGCAAAACAGTCGGAAAAAAATATGGCTGACGGTAATACAGCCGACGTTTCAAATACTTCTGCTTCCAAAAAACGGGGACGTCCCACAAGGGCGGAGAACGGTACAAGTGTGTCGAAAGTTCCTGAAACGCAGGAGAAGCATTCAAAACGTGCCGAGCAGCCGGAGAAAGCTGCTTCGCGAAAACTAAGACCGCAGGAGGACAGCGAGCTTTTTGCGCTTGACATCGGAACGCGCACTGTGGTGGGAATAATCGGTCATATGGACGACAACATTTTCTGTGTGGATTATGCGGAGTCTGTTCCTCATAAAAGACGCGCCATGATCGACGGTCAGATCGAGGATATTCCAGTTGTAGCGTCGGTTGTGAAGCAGGTCAGGGAAAAGCTTGAAGCCAAGTCGGGAATAAAGCTGTCCAAGGTCGGCATCGCTGCGGCGGGACGCGCCCTGAAAACTCACAGAACGGAGCTTTCCTTTGACGTAAAGGACAAGGACAGCATTTCGGAGGACGATGTTAAATCCTTTGAGCTTGAGACCACATTAAAGGCTCAGGACGAGCTTGACACCGAGATCGCAGACGCAAAGATGTCCTTTTACTGCGTTGGTCACACGGTCGTTCAGTATCTGCTTGACGACTACAAGATCGGTTCGCTTGTGGGACATAAAGGCAAAAAGGTTTCCGTTGAACTTATCGCGGCATTCCTGCCCAGTCCCGTTGTGGAAAGCCTTTACGCGGTAACTGATATGAACAATCTTGAGGTGTCGAGCCTTACGCTCGAGCCTATCGCGGCTATGAATATCGTTATCCCTCCCGAAATCCGTCTTATCAACGTTGCGCTGGTGGATATAGGAGCGGGTACTTCCGATATCGCCATCGCCCGCAACGGAAGTATTGTGGCATATGCTATGTCCACAACGGCGGGAGACGAAATTACCGAGGAGATAATCAAAAAATATCTTGTTGATTTCTCCACAGCCGAGGAAATGAAGCTCAGCAGCTATCTGGAAAAAATTGACTACACAGATATTCTCGGCTATAAGCATACGATAGAAAGAGAAGAGTTCTTTGCCAGTCTGTTTCCCGTTGTGGATTCTCTTGCGGACGACATTGTCAAGAATATCATAAGCGCAAACGGACAAGCCCCCGCAGCGGTATTTCTTGTTGGCGGAGGAAGCCTTATCCCCGATTTGTCAAAGTATATCGCGGAAAAGCTTGATATTCCAGAAAACCGCGTTGCTGTGGGCAAAAATGAGGTAATGAAAAATGTTTCCTTCGGCAACAGCAAAATAAGCGGTCCCGAATATGTTACTCCGATAGGAATAGGTGTTACAGCTATTTATAACAGCGGTTACGACTTCTCGGTGGTAACTCTTAATGACAAGAAAATGCGCGTATTTGATACAAGAGCGGTTCGTGTGCTTGATTTGCTTACTTCTGCCGGTTACAGGTCTACACAGATTATCGGACGTTCTGGAAGAAATCTTAACTTTACTCTCAACGGCGAAAAGCAGATATTAAAGGGCGGACACTCTACCGTTGCGGAGATCACACTGAACGGTGAGACTGTTTCTCTGGAAACTATTGTAAATCAAGGAGATAAGTTGGTATTCAAGCCTGCCGAGAACGGCAATAATGCGGAGGTCAAGATCACCGATGTTGCGGGAGACGTTTCTCCCCATAAGGTTTTTGTGGACGGTACGGAGTACCTCTTCGGTGTGATTGCTCATGTAAACGACAAGCTGGTTTCGGGCGATTACCGTATACAGAATCTTGACGACGTTACGGTCTCGGAGGTAGAGACTCTCGGAGATCTTATGCAGACTCTGCCTTTTGATACCTCAACACTGAATTTCTATAAATCTGGCAAGCAGCTTACGGTGGACTACTATTTGAATGATGGCGATGATATTATTACTTCGGATAAGACTATTGACAGCGAGTCCAGAGCGGGACGTCTTGCAAAGGCTATCGCGGAGGGACTTTCATCCGATAATGTTGCCGAAGCCGAAACGGAAGCAGATGAAAAAGCTACTGTGACTGAGACTGAAGTTGCTGTTGAACCTGCTGCCGAAGAAGCTGTTCAGCCGCAGGTTTCTGTTGAATCAGTGCAGGAAAATGTTCAGGAATCCGAACCGCAGGCAGTTGTTACGGAAACACCTGCTGCGGAAGTTCCCGAAGCACCCTCAGTACCGGCAGTTCCTGTGGAGAAAGTTCCGGAAGAACCTGTTCAGCCTGCACAAACTGCACAGGATGAATTCAAGGTCACACTTAACGGTAAGGTAATTACTCTTGAATCGCGTCCGGCTACAATGCCACATGAATTCATAGAGCTTATGGCGTTGGCTGATATTGATTTGGATAACCCTCCCGCAGACGGAAATATGATACTTACGCTTAACGGCAAGGACGTCAGCTTCATGGATGTTATCCACAACGGAGATGTGGCTGTTATAAGATGGGCAAACAAATAAAGGATTTTAAGGACGGATTTTATCCGTCCTTTTTTGAAAAATTTTCATCTTTTTATCACAAAAAAAGATGCCAAAGCTATACACAAACGGAAAAAAATGTGATATAATTGTAATGTTTATTAATTTTTGAGGGGAATGTTCCGATGAGCTACGTTGAATTTAAGGACGTGTATAAGCGATACAAAATGGGCGAGGTGACAATCTCCGCTTCGGACGGCATTAATTTTGAAATAGAAAAGGGCGAGTTTGCAGTAATCGTGGGAGCTTCGGGCGCGGGCAAAACAACGGTGCTGAATATGCTCGGCGGCATGGACACCTGTGACGAGGGTCAGATACTTGTGGACGGAAAGGATATTACGAAATTTTCCAAAAAGGAGATCACCGGATACCGCAGACGTGATATCGGATTTGTTTTTCAGTTCTATAATCTTGTGCAGAACCTTACCGCAAAGGAAAATGTGGAACTTGCTACGGAGATATGTACCGATGCTATCGACGCGGAAGAAGTGCTGAAACAGGTAGGTCTGGGAGAAAGGATAAATAATTTTCCCGCGCAGCTTTCGGGCGGCGAACAGCAGAGAGTATCTATTGCGAGAGCGCTGGCGAAGTCTCCCAAGCTGCTGCTGTGCGACGAACCTACGGGCGCATTGGACTACAACACGGGTAAAAATATTCTGAAGCTTTTGCAGGACACCTGCCGCGAAAAGGGTATGACAGTCGTGGTTATAACCCACAATCAGGCTATCACGCCTATGGCAGACAGGGTCATCAATATCAAGAACAGCAAGGTCTCAAAAGTAACTCTGAATTCCGAACCTGTGTCGGTTGACACGATCGAATGGTAAGGGGTGTCAGGAGTTTATGAAGAAAAAGCTTATTCTTAATACATTGAGGAGCGTTAAAAATACCAAGAGCCGTTTTATTGCGATTATGGCGATCATTGCTATAGGAAGCGGTTTTTTTGCGGGCGTAAAGTCTGCAAGCCCATCTATGAAAAACAGCGCGGCGAAATATCTTGAGGAGCAAGGTCTTGCGGATTTTCACCTTATGTCCGAGCTTGGTTTTGACTACGAAGACATATCCGCTGTTTCGGGAGCGATAAATGTCAATGAACTGTATGCAGGATATTCCGCCGATCTGATGATGACGGGTGCGGCAGACAGCGACTGTATCGTTAAGGTTTACTCTTACGATCCTGAAAGCGGGATAAATATACCTTATGTTACCGAAGGACGTCTTCCGGAAAAAGAGGGAGAAGTTTTGGCGGACGACAGATTTTTTACCGCCCAAACTCCCCAAATAGGCGATGTTATTTCTCTCAGAACAGGCGACGACCGCGAGATTGATGATATTCTGAGCAGAACCGAGTATACCGTTGTGGGAAAGGGGCTTTCTCCGAGTTATGTTTCCTTTGAGAGGGGAAGCACGACTATCGGAAACGGTTCGATAAATGGTTGGCTGCTTGTTCCGGAGGAAAATTTTTCTTATGATATCTATACTGACCTATACATAAGTCTTGCCGAAGCGGAAGGCGCTTCTGCTTACACCGATGAGTACGATGAAATTATTTCCCGTACCGCTGATACGCTGGAGGATTTTGCCGACATACAGATCGAGCACCGCAAAAGCGTCATTACCAATGAAGCCTACGAGGAGATCAATGAGGCAAAAGCCGAAATCGAGGACGGAAAGCAAAAGCTTGACGATGCGGAAAAAGACTTAGAGGAAGGCAGACAACAGCTTGCGGACGCTGAAAAAGACTTGGAGGACGGCAGACAACAGATAGCCGATGCTGAAAAAGAGCTTGCAGACGGCAGACAGGCATATGACGACGGTCTGGCCGAATATGAGGAAAACGTTCGCCTTAAAGACAGCTTAAACGAAGTTATTTCCGACCTTGATGGAATCATTTCTGCTTATGAGACCGAGTCTGCCGATACGGACGGAGTCAATGCGGTCATATCAGATATTCGGGATTCTGGAGTTCTTGATGTTGACGAGACTCTGGAACGGCTTTTGACAGGCTATATGACGATACCCGCGGCTTATGACGACGGCACGAAAGCGGCTTGTCGGCAGGGATTGGAGCAGTACACAGCAGGACTCCGTTCCCAATCCGCACAGGCGGAAGAGGGACTTGCCGCAGCCCTGACAGAGCTTGACAATGCAAAAGCCGAGCTGGATAGCGGAGAAGCCGAGCTTGATAACGCACGTGCGGAAATTGCCGACGGAGAAGCTGAAATAGAGAAGTACAAAAAAGATATCGAGGACGGCGAAGCGGAAATTTTTGATGCCAAAAAGGAAATTGCCGATGGAGAAGCCGAGATTGCAGACGCGGAGCAGGCGCTTCATGATGAGATAGATGATGCGAAGTGGTATGTTTTCGACCGAGATTTTAATCCGTCCTATTCAAACTATGCCGAGGATTGTGACAGAGTTGATGCGATTGCGGATGTTTTCCCTGTGTTTTTTATTTTGGTTGCGGCTCTTGTGTGCTGTACGACCATGACAAGAATGGTCGAGGAGCAGCGAGTTCAAACGGGTACGCTTAAAGCTCTCGGTTACGGCAGGTATTCTATCATTTCCCAGTATATTCTTTACGCGCTTGCCGCAAGTATACCCGGGACACTGATCGGTTTAGTGATAGGATTCAACACACTGCCGCCTGTAATTTATCAATGCTATAAGACTATGTACAATCAGCCTTATCTTATAAATCCGTTCAGGTGGGACTATGCTGTAGGCTGTACGGTTGTTGCCTGTCTTTGCACGGGTCTGTCCGCTCTTTATGCAAGCAGACTGGAACTTGTTTCATGTCCCGCGCAGCTTATGCGTCCGAAGCCGCCGAAAAACGGGAAGAGGATACTTCTTGAACGGGTGACATTTGTATGGAAAAGATTGAAATTCACTACAAAGGTAACGTTCCGCAACTTGTTCCGCTATAAGGCAAGACTGCTTATGACAGTGATCGGTATAGCAGGCTGTACCGCTCTGCTGCTGGCAGGATACGGTTTGCAGTATTCAATATCGTCCATTGTGGACAAGCAGTATGGCGAGATTTTTAAATACGACGCACTTGTGGCAGTGGATAAGGATACGGGCGAGGAGGAGTATGCTGCTGTTTTGGAGGAATGCTCCGCTGACGGTATTGTTTCGGATAAAATTCCTGTTCTTCAGGAAACTGTTGATATAATGGGCAGCAATGACAAGCTAGAAACATATCTGCTTGTTACCGAAAGCCCGTCCGAACTTGAAAAATTCATTGACTTGCACGAACGGAAAAGCAGGGAAAAGATCGCTTTGGGAGACGGTGTTGTATTGGGTGAAAAGCTTGCAAGACTGCTTGGCGTTACTGTGGGTGACAGCGTATATTTCAACGGAGATACTTCTGTCACGGTTGACGCGATATGCGAGAATTACACTTTCAACTATGCCTATATGACGGCGGAAACATATGAAAAAGTGGGATTTGACGAAGCTTTTAAAAGCAATATGATAATGTTGAATATGAACTACGTCACAAGCGAAGCTGAGGACGCACTTTCATCAAGACTTGTAAAGATGGATCCCGTTCTGGCGGTTTCGTTCTCGTCGGGCGGCGGAGAGAAATTCCGCGATCTTGTTTCAAGTCTTTCGCTTATCATTGTGGTAATAATTGTGTCGGCAGGTGCGCTGGCATTTGTTGTTCTGTTTAATCTTTCCAATATAAACATTAACGAGCGTGTTCATGAACTTGCGACGATAAAGGTTCTCGGCTTTTACGACGGAGAGGTGGCGGCGTATGTGTACCGCGAAAATATTCTCCTGACCCTCATGGGAACTATAGCGGGTTTGGGACTGGGAGTGGCTCTGGAAAAATTTGTTATCAAGACCGCCGAAGTGGATTCGGTAATGTTTTCCGTGGAAATACCGTGGTACTGCTTTATGGAAGCGGCAGTGCTGACTTGTATCTTTGCGCTTGCGGTAAATATTACTCTTTACTTCAGACTGAAAAAGATAGACATGGCAACGTCTCTCAAAGCGATTGAATAAGCAGATAAATCTGATTTACTGCAGCGCACTGTCTGAAAAGACCTTTAGTCGGCGGTTTTGTCGCATAAAGGTCTTGACATATAGTTACATTTCTTTTTTAGTACAAAATAAAACAAACGGCTTAAAACCGACATTTCCTGCTAAAAACCGGACTGCTTTGCAATATAAAAGCAGTCCGGTTTTATATTAAAATGCACTTTATTGAGCAGTGTTTTTATTTCATTTTGCCAACGAGTTTATAATAGGCTCTGCAATTTTAGGTGTATAATGCTTTATTGCTTGACAAATTTGAAATGATGGTGTAATATGTAATATATATGGCATAATTTTGCCTTTAAAATTTTATTGCAAAGGAATGTGCTTTTATGAGAAAAACTAAAATCGTATGTACCATTGGACCTGCGACCGACGATGATAAAGTACTCCGCGAAATAATGCTTGCTGGAATGAATGTTGCCAGATTTAATTTTTCCCACGGAGATTACGAGATCCATAAAAAACGTTTTGAACAGGTAGTTCGCCTGCGCGACGAGCTTGGTATCCCTGTTGCAACGATGCTTGATACAAGAGGACCCGAGATACGTCTCGGAAAATTTATCGATGACAAGCCTGTTGAAATTTTTGACGGAGACACATTTACGTTAACTACCGAGGATATACCCTGTACTGCCGAACGCGCTTCGATCACCTTTAAGGGACTCCCCGCAGACGTTTCGGTAGGCACAAGAATACTCATAAACGACGGCGTTATCGAACTTGAAGCTGAAAAGATTACTGCTTCGGATATTGTTTGCAAGGTCATTTCCGGCGGAACGCTTTCCAATAATAAGGGTGTAAACGTTCCCGGTGTGGATCTTTCCATGCCGTATCTTTCCGAAAGGGACATGAACGATCTTGAGTTCGGTTCAAAAATGGGCTACGACTTTATTGCAGCCTCATTTGTACGTTCCTCGGCGGATATCAACTATCTGAAAAAATTTACCAAAAGTCTTGGCTGGAGCACACCGCGCATTATTGCCAAAATTGAAAACATGGACGGTGTAAACAATATTGATGAGATAATTGAAGCTGCAGACGGAATCATGGTCGCACGCGGAGATATGGGTGTGGAGATTCCATTTGAGCAGATTCCCGCGATACAGAAAGAAATCATAGAAAAGGGTTATCTTGCAGGAAAACAGGTCATCACCGCTACCCAGATGCTGGAATCAATGATAACAAATCCCCGTCCTACACGTGCCGAGATCACTGATGTAGCCAATGCGATATACGACGGAACGTCGGCAATAATGCTTTCTGGAGAGACAGCTGCGGGTAAGCATCCCGTAGAAGCAGTTCACACAATGGCTCTTATCGCAGAAACTACGGAAAATGCCATAAATTATATCAGCAGACTTTCAAAGCGTCCGATATCAACGGTTAAAAACCGTACAAACGCTATTTCCCACGCTGCTGTAACTACTGCTCACGATATTGAAGCAAAGGCTGTAATAACTGTTACAAAGTCCGGTTCAACTGCGAGAAACCTCTCCAAATTTCGTCCCTCCTGTATGATAATAGGCTGTACTCCCAACGAGACGGTTCTTAGGCAGATGAGTATGAGCTGGGGCGTTTATCCCGTCTTCATGGACGAAAAGGAAAATACTGACGAACTGTTTGACTGTGCGGTAAAAGCCGCCGAAGCCGCAGGCTACATCTCAAAGGGAGATGTAGTTGTGCTGACCGCGGGTATACCTCTTGGTGTGGCAGGTACTACAAATATGCTTAAAGTGGACGAGGTCGAATAAATCTGCAATAATAAAAACGCTTCCTGCACATTATAAGTACAGGAAGCGTTTTTATTATTTTCGGTAATTATTCATCGTCAAAGTTTCCGGGGATATGGAGCTGCTTAACGGGGATACGCTTCAGAGGGGAATATATGTATTTTGAACATGAAGAATCTCCGTTTACAAGACCTCTCTTTTCACAGAGAACCTTTCCACCGTCCTTAGCGCGTGTTCCGAAATTGCAGTATTGACACTGCGGAGGGATATCCGCGCCGAAGTATTTCTTTTTTGCCATAAGTAACATTCCTTTCTATCAGAAAAAATTTATTTACATCTTTATCACTATTATATCATACTTTTTTCTTTTTTTCTATAGAAATATTTGATAATAATAAAATTGTCATAATTAACAAAAATAGCGTAGGAATTGGTGAATTTTGACGAACTGCCGCGCCTGCGGGAGCAATTGTCGGAACAAAGTTCGGATCAAATACTTCCACATAAAGTTTACACAATAAATATGAAATAATTGTTGCTAAAATTCTAAAAAAGTAAAAACGTTTTGCAGACAACTTTCCTTGCAGAAAGCCGTTTACCTGCATTAAAACGCAGAGCCCGCCGAAGGAAAGCAGGGAAGCTGTAAGCGGTATAAGTCTGTAGTTCCCGTGGGAAAGCGAGGAGATATTGCTTATCTCAATAATTGATCTTACTGCCGCGGAAGCATCGCTATATTTCATTCCCGTAACGTCGGCAAGACTTCGTGATATAAATGTCAGCACTCCGGATTTTTCCAATATACAGATAATTGTTGAGAAAAATACAATTACTGCACATATGGAAAACATTCCCTTTGCTCCGTTTGAAACCGATCTTATAAGGTTTTCCGAAGAAAGACCAAGCTTTGCGGTTATGACTCGTTTTTTTGGTATTGGACGTCCGAAGCCGCTTATTACCGCCATTAACAGATTTGCGCTAATTATTGCCGCAAATATTATCATTCCGACCTTTACGCTTGAAAACAGGCGTACTCCCGCAATGCTGCAAATAAAAGCGGGTCCCGCAAGGTAGCAGTAGGAAAGCATTTGTTCGGCAGTATCCTTGTCTATCTTTCCTTCTCCGTACAGCTCGGACATAAGCTTTGCGCCGACCGGATACCCTCCGATGCTGCCTATGAGGAATACCGAAAAATACTCAGGCGGTATGCGGAATATGTACCTTGAAACAAATCCGAAAGGCTTGCTTAGAACTATATACAGATTTGAGGATACCACAAATCCCGAAGCTATCATAAAGGCGTACAGCGACGGTATTATCACCTCGAAGCACACTTTAAGAGAGTTTGAAACAGCTTCGCCGATATCCCTTACAAATACTATCAGCAAGACCATATAAAGTACAGACAGTGTGCCTATTAATAAGTTTTTAAGCCTTGATCTCATAACATTATGCTCCGTATTGTTTAAAATTTTCGGTTGTTTTTGTCCCGATAAAGTATATGAAAAAAAAAGCGGCAATATAATTTATTTAAG
>CAMWRN010000056.1 GCA_947176675.1 uncultured Clostridia bacterium
CCTGTTATTATTATATGAAAGGACGGTTTTTGTGTGAGAATAATCGTTATGTCGGATTCCCACGGGTCTGCCGCGGCGCTTGAGCAGATAATTTCCGCAAATCCCGAAGCGGATATGTTTATACACCTCGGCGACGGTGAAAGAGAGGTAGCTGAGATAAGGCACAAACATCCCGATATAAATCTTATCAGCGTGCGTGGCAACTGCGACTGGGGCATGGAATCCCCCGACTATGCAATTGCGGAGTGCGGAGATATAAAAATATTCTGCACCCACGGACACCGCTACTATGTAAAGGACGGCACGGAAACACTGCGCTCCGTTGCCCGCGACAACGGCTGCAAGGCTGCTCTTTTCGGGCATACCCATGAGCGGTATATCGCCTGCGAGGACGGTATAGACGTTATGAATCCCGGAAGCTGCCGTTTGCCCAGAGACGGCATGAAGCCGTCCTACGGGTTTATCGACGTTACGGACGCAGGAGTGTTTATGAATATTATTGACGTGGGGGTTTAGATGATAAATGCCTGTGCGGCATAACTAAGCGACGAACACAGCGATGACAAAACCGCGGAGAAGTTTCCCGTGATACTCAAAAATTGAAAGGAATGATTTAACATGAAAATCAGGAAAACACTTGCAGTTCTTGCTGCGGCGGCAGTGGCGGTATCTATGACAGGCTGCTCGAACGGTACAAACGTAGGAAACAATGCAGACGGCGGCAATAATTCAGCCGAGGCTCTGGAGACTACCAATATCGAGGGAACTGTCCGGACCGAAGTCGCTCCCGCAAAGGAGTACAGCGAGACGGTGCAGCGTTCCTTTGTGTCCCTAGGAAATACTTACCGTCTGGAGAACAAGCTTTCAAAGGCTCTGAACGGCGAGAAGATAACAGTCGCTTATCTCGGCGGCTCTATTACCGAGGGCGTAGGCGGCACTCCGGATACCTGCTATGCAAAGCTGTCCTTTGACTATATTGCTGAAAACTACGGCAAGGGAGATAATGTGGAGTACGTAAACGCGGGCGTAAGCGGAACTCCCTCAATACTTGGAAATCTTCGCGTGAAAAAGGACGTTCTTGACAAGAATGCCGATATCGTCTTTGTGGAATTCGCTGTAAACGACGGTATGGATCAGCTCTATAAGGATTCATATGAATCTCTTATCCGCACCGTTCTCAAGCAGGAAAACGAGCCTGCGGTGATACTTTTATTCACGGTGACGAAAACGGGGCACACCTGTCAGGAGCATATGTCTCAGATCGGAGAGTATTACGGTCTGCCCATGATAAGCGTTCCCAATGCCATTCAGCCCGAGATCGAAGCGGGTGCTATGACATGGGCTGATTACTCCAATGACGAAGCTCACCCCAACACGGAGGGTCACAAGCTTGTGGCGGAATTTATTGAGTATTATTTCCATATGTTAGACCTGCGGAGTGCGGTGGACGAGCCTGCGGATATTCCTGTCGTCCCTAAATTCGGCAATCCGTACGAGGACTCTTTCCTTGCGGAGGTAGACTACGACAATTCAAACGAGAATTTGCAGATCGGCGATACGGGAAGCTTTTCGGTGGAATCCAGAAGTATTGCAGACTTCACAAAGGGCGCATGGGTGTACAGCGGCGAGGGCACTGAGCCTATGAAGCTTACCGTCAAGGGCAACAGTCTGTTCCTTGTTTGCAAGCGGAACAACAGCGATACTATGGGCAAATTCGACGTGATGATAAACGGAAACAAGGCGGGTACCATAGATACAAATCAAAGCGACGGCTGGGGAGACCCTTATGCGTTCCAGGTCATAAAGTGGCAGGGCATAAAGGACATGGAGGTGGAGATAATCCCAACCGAGGACAGCGCCGGCAAGACCATTGAAATTTTCGGCATAGCATGTACGCAGAATGAAAGCTTTATGTAATTTCGATAAAAGTAAAATACACCTCGGAAATTAATCAATTTGTAAAGCGAAAGGGCAAATACAAATGAAAGGGATCAGAAAAATAATGGCGGCAGCCGTGGAATATTTCATAGAAAATTTCTCCTCGGTTACAGCTTTCTTAATCGTTTAAAATTGTAAAATTTTTTAAATCCTATTGCAAAAATCTTATACAAATGTTACAATAATATCATGAATTGCTATGCTTTTGCGGAATTTGCGGCAAAGGCTTTTTATGAAGGAGTGTATTTCAATGAATTACGGACATTTCGATCTTGAGAACAAAGAGTATGTAATCAATAAACCCGATAACCCTGCGCCTTGGGCGAACTATCTGGGCGACCCCGAATACGGCGCTATGATCTCCAATAACGCGGAGGGCTACAGCTTCGTTAAATCCGGTGCAAACGGACGCCTCCTGCGTTACCGCTTCAATACAAATCTGGCTCTGCCCGGAAGATTTATCTATATTCGCGACAACGATACTGCGGATTATTGGTCCGCTTCATGGCAGCCGGTCGGCAAGCCTCTTGACAAATACAAGAGCGAATGCCGCCACGGTACAGCTTACACTGTTATCTCCGCGGAGTATGCGGACGTTAAGTCTCAGGTTACTTACTATGTTCCCAAGGGCAAGACATACGAGGTATGGAGAGCTATTATAACCAACCTTTCCGACAAGGAGAGAAAGCTTTCCGTTTACGGCTTCTGCGAATTTACCAACGACAACAACTACGAGCAGGATCAGGTAAATCTTCAGTACACTCAGTTCATTACAAGAACCTCTTTTGAGGGAAATAAAATCGTTCAGCATATCAACGAAAACAGCGGCAAACAGGCTGACGGTTCCAACCACAGGGAACGCTTTTTCGGCATGGTGGGCGCGGACGTTTGCGGCTATAACGGCGACCTGAACCACTTTATTGGTTCTTACCGTACAATGGCTAATCCTATTGCCGTTGAAAGCGGACGCTGCGATAATGTGCTCAACTACAACGCAAATGCCTGCGGCGCGCTCCAGAGCGCGGTAACTCTCGGCGCGGGCGGAACCATTGAGCTTATCTACATCGTAGGTCAGCGCAACAATGCCGAGGCAACAGCTATCCTTGACGAGTACAAAGAGCCCGGCAAGGTTGACGCTGAGATCAAGGAGCTTAAAAACTTCTGGCACGGCAAGCTGAACAACTTCAAGATCGACACTCCAAGTCCTGAATTCAACAACATGATAAACGTATGGAATGCTTATCAGTGCTTCATTACATTCATCTGGTCGAGAGCCGCTTCATTTATCTACTGCGGACTCAGAAACGGCTACGGCTACCGTGATACCGTTCAGGATATTCAGGGTATCATTCACCTCGATCCCGAAATGGCTGCGGATAAAATTCGCTTCATGCTTTCGGCTCAGGTTGACAACGGAGCGGGTCTGCCCCTTGTTAAGTTCAACCACAATGCGGGTCATGAGACGTGTCCCGACGAGAACGACGAGAATTCCGTTTACGCAAAGGAAACCGGTCACCCCTCTTACCGTGCGGACGACGCTCTCTGGCTGTTCCCCACTATTTCCAAGTACATCGGCGAAAGCGGCAATAAGGCGTTCCTGGACGAGGTTATCCTCTACTCCAACGGCGGCGAGGACACCGTTTACAATCACCTTAAAAAGGCTATCGACTTCTCCATGAACCACCTGGGCGACCACGATATGCCCGCCGGTCTCCATGCAGACTGGAACGACTGTCTGCGCATGGGCAAGAAGGGCGAATCCACATTCGTTGCATTCCAGCTCTATTATGCAATGACTGTTCTCAAGGGCTACGCTCAGGAGAAAAACGATACAGACTACATCAAGTACCTTGACGATGTACAGGGCAAGCTGGGCGCTTCTCTTGCAAAGTGCTGGGACGACGACAGATTTATCCGCGGTATCCGCGAGGACGGCGTTATCGTGGGCGCAAAGAAAGATCCCGAAGCAAATATGTGGCTCAATCCTCAGAGCTGGAGCGTAATTTCCGGCTTTGCTACAAAGGAGCAGGGCGACAAGGCTATGGAGTCCGTTCACGAAATTCTGAACACACCATACGGCGTGAAGCTGCTTGAACCTCCTTACGTTAAGGATTACTTTGACGGCGCGCTTATGCACATCTTCAACCCCGATACAAAGGAAAACGGCGGTATCTTCTCGCAGTCTCAGGGCTGGGCGATACTGGCGGAATCCATTCTCGGTCACGGAAACAGAGCGTTCGAGTACTTTATGGAGTCATCTCCCGCTGCAATGAACGATAAGGCTGAGATCCGCGTTATCGAGCCTTACGCTCACGGTCAGTTCACTGAGTCCACACGTTCGCCTTTCGAGGGACGCTCTCATGTTCACTGGCTGACAGGTACGGCGTCCACGGTTATGGTGGGCTGCGTAGAGGGTATCTTGGGTATGCGTCCCAATGCGGACGGTCTTGTAGTTGCTCCCGCAGTTCCTTCGACTTGGGACAGCTACACTGTTGAGAAAACGTTCAGAGGCAAGAAGCTGAACATGACCTTCAACAATCCCAACCACGCGGAAAGCGGAGTTTCTTCGATCGTCCTCAACGGCGAGAAGCTTGACGGAAACTTTATTCCCGCAGATAAGCTGAAAGAGGAGAACGAGGTTACTGTAACTCTCGGCTGATCAAATTTACTATAAAAATTATGCAGTGCGGCGGTTTTAGCTGCGCTGCATTTTTTATGAAAGGAAGATGCTTGTGGAATATCCTGAAACAAAGCGATACCCTGAGATTTACAAAAGACTTAATACTAATTCGGTTTGCTTTAAAAGTTTTATGTTTTTAAAACCGGAGATATAGTTTATGCTGACAATATATATGGGATCTGTATCTGATAATTTATCACAGTTAAATTTTGTAAAGGAAGTCCGTCAGAGCTTTTGTATGTCAATAGCTATTTAAAAAAATATTTAAATAGCTATTGACAAGTGCGGCGAAGCGTGTTATAATCTATTTAAAGAAATATTTAAATACCGATAAGCAGGTGATCAAGTTGGGCTTTGAAAATACTTGCAGGGCTATTGCAGACCCTGTGCGCAGGGAGATACTTTTCCTGCTTAAGGGTGGAAAGCTTTCGGCGGGCGAGATAGGCGCGAATTTTGATATGACTGCCGCCGCTGTATCCTATCATTTGAATATACTGAAAAAAGCCGATCTTGTCAGCGAAAGCAGATACAAAAATTTCATTTATTACGAGCTTAATACTACAGTGCTTGACGAGATGATATTGTGGATAGAAAATCTGAAAGGGGAGAATATTGATGAAAAAGAACATGAAGCTTTCGGGAATACTTTTTGCAACGGCGTTAATTCCGACAGCTGCTGTACTGATAGCTCTGCAGTTTCTGCCAGCTGAAATTCCCGCTCATTACGATATTAACATGAATATCGACCGCTGGGGAAGCAAGTACGAAATCTTGCTTTTTCCCGCAGCTACCTTGGTCATTGCAGTTTTTATGTACGCAATGGCTCGGTTTGCCGCAAAGCAGGAAAACGGCGCGGGAAACGAAAAGGTAATGATGATATGCGGGATAGCCCTTAATCTCTTTTTTTCGGCAATGACGATCTGGTCGCTTGTGTTGGCTTTCAAGGCGGTCAGCGGCAGGGAAATAGACGGAGTGCTGTCAGTAAAGATCATCTTTATTTTTGCTGGTATAGTTATAGCGGTGATCGGCAATTTTATGCCTAAATGCAAGCTTAATTCACTTGTGGGACTGCGTACAAGGTGGAGTACTTCAAACGAGGACGTATGGTTTAAATGTCAGCGTTTCGGCGGTGTACTTTTTGTTATATGCGGTATTATGATGTCACTGATCTCGGCGTTGGCTGACAGTATTACGCTGATCCTGACGATAAATATTATTATTACGGTAATAGCTGCAGCAGGTTCTATCATAGTCAGCAAACTTATTTATGACAGGCAACAGGGAAGCATCGGTAAATAGAACAATAAAAATCAATAAGAAATGGAATGGGAAATATGTCTCAGAATAATCCAAAAAAGCCCAAAATCGAATACGGCAGAAAAGTTCTGAACGCAGGAACCCTCCTCGCTCCCCTGCCTGCGGTAATGGTTTCCTGCGGAACTTTGGAGAAAGCCAACGTGCTGACAGTTGCGTGGACAGGTATCGTTAACACCAAGCCGCCCATGACCTATATTTCCGTCCGTCCCACGAGATATTCCTACGGGATAATAAAGGAGAGCGGCGAGTTCGTTATAAATCTTACCACATCTAAAATGGTTCGGGAAACGGACTTTTGCGGAGTGAAAAGCGGCAAAGATACCGACAAAATAAAAAAATGCGGACTGCACCTTGCCGCTGCTTCATCGGTAAAAGCTCCAGTTATAGAAGAAAGTCCCCTGTCGCTGGAGTGCAGGGTCGTTGAGATAAAGCCGCTTGGCAGTCACGATATGTTTCTTGCGGAGATAATCGCGGTGAACGTTGACGGCAGGTATATCGACAGCAAGGGGAAGATAAATCTTAATCAGGCGGGGCTTATGGCATATTCCCACGGAGAGTATTTTTCCCTCGGCAGGAAACTGGGGAGCTTTGGGTATTCTGTAGCTAAGCGCACGGCGAAGAAAAAATAATTAGGAATGTAAATTTTTTTATAACCCCTTGCAATCCGAAAAATAATATGCTATACTATTAAGGATAACCTATACTTTCAAAGGAGGGACAGCACATGGATTTCGGCGCAATCCAAATAATCGGTGGTATTATTATGCTTATTTGCAGCGTGCTTATCATTGTTCTTACGACAATGCAGGAACAGAAGCAGCAGGATATGAGCTCGGCTTTGTCGGGTCAGAGCGATAACTTTTACGGCAAGGGCGATGTCAGCAGCTCCCGCGAGCAGGCTCTCGCAAGACTTACAAAGCTTTTGGCTATTGTATTTTTTATTGTGACCGTTGCGGTCAACGTTATCCCTGCAATAATAAGCAGAGTCAGCGCAAGCTGAGTAACCGTGAGATCATGTCCTGTGCCGTATTGGGTGCGGGACTTTTTCTTTAGGAGTTTATTCAAGATCAAGTTTAATATGTGCAAATGTGCGAAAGGATAAAATATGGCTGAACAAAAGGATATTTACAGAAACAGGATAAAGTCGATACTGACACAGGGCGGCGGAAAAGGCGTACCCTACAAAAAGCTTTACGCTTCCTGCAAGGGAAGACGGCAGAACGCGGCAGCTTTTGCGGCGGCAATAGCGGAACTGAAGCGTGAGGGAGTTATAACCGAAGATAAAATCGGAATAAAGCTTTGTTCCGCGGCAGGGCTTTTCCGAGCAACGATTTCGAGGCTTAACAAAACTTTTGGATTCATCGAACGTGAGGACGGTACAGAGGTGTTCGTTCCGGGTAAGTTCCTCAAGGGCGCAATGCCCGGCGATACGGTCATGGCAAGACTTCTGCCGCCGAGGGGAGAGCTTCCCGAGGGCGAGGTGGTCTCAGTTGTTGAGGAGGGCTTTACCGAGTTTTCGGGTACGGTGGAAAAAGAGGGCAATACCATCTGCATACGTCCCGATACTCTGTCGAAAGACCTTATGATCGTGTCGGCGATAGACGTCCCCGTAAGAGTAGGCGACAAGGTTTTGGCGGAGATCTATAGGCGCGGAGAGAGACATTCCGAGCATAGGGTGCGTATTAAAGCTATTTTCGGCGACAGCGGAAAAGCTAAAAGCAGCGCGGACGCTTTGCTTTACACAAACGGTATCGAAACGGAATTCCCATCACAAGTTCTTGATGAAGCAAGAACCGCAGAGCACAAGGGTATTCCGTTTGACGAACTCTATAAACGTCTCGACCTGCGGGACGAGATAATCTTCACCATAGACGGCGCGGATACAAAGGATATAGACGACGCAGTATCGGTCTCCCGCGATGGGGACGGCTGGCGGCTCGGTGTGCATATTGCGGACGTGTCCTTTTACGTAAAGGCAGGTTCGGAGCTTGACGCCAACGCTATGCTTAGGGGTACGTCCATATATTACGCAAACAAGGTGGTACCCATGCTGCCGAAGGAGCTTTCAAACGGCATATGCTCCCTTAATCCGCAGGAGGACAGGCTTGCGTTTTCCTGCCTTATGAAGCTTGACGGCGAGGGTAAGCTTATCGACTACAAGTTCAGCAAGACTGTTATCCGTTCGCGGGTCAAGGGAGTCTACAGCGAGATAAATACCCTGCTGGACGGCATAAAAAGCGGTGAGGGAGTTTCCCCTGAGCTTGCCGAAAAGTATGACGGTCTGACGGGAACTATCCTGCGTATGGACGAGCTTGCGGCTATACTTACGGCAAATAAGCTCCGCCGCGGCGCACCTCAGATCGAGACATCGGAAAGTAAGCTTATAATAGACGAAAACGATGTATGCGTGGATGTTCAAAGACGTGAGCGGGGACGAAGCGAGCTTATCATCGAAGAGTTCATGCTTATGGCGAACACTGCGGCGGCAAGGCTTGCAAAGGAAGCAGGCATTCCGTTTGTCTACCGTGTGCATGAAGATCCCGCTCCCGAAAAGATAGGCGAGCTTGTTGAGACCGTTTCGGTCATGGGAATTGCCGTTCCCCGCTTTACAAGCGTTAAGCCGAAGCATTTGGCTGAGATACTTGAAAAGACAAAGGATTCCCCTCTCGCTCCCGTGGTGAACAGCATGGTGCTGAGGTCTATGGCAAAGGCGAAGTACAGCGACGAGCCGCTTGGACACTTCGGACTGGTGCTTGACGATTACGCTCACTTTACCTCCCCCATAAGACGTTATCCCGATCTGGCGATACACCGTATTCTGACGGACTTGTGCTATAATAAAAAGACTCCCGATCAGATTCGGAAGCGTTACGCCGCCTTTGCGAATGAAGCGGCTCGTCAGTCCTCGGAACGGGAGCTGGTCGCAATGCGTATCGAGCGCTCCTGCGACGACTGTTATGCGGCGGAGTATATGTCCGCGCATATTGGTGAGCATTTCGAGGGAATGATCTCGTCGGTGCAGGAATTCGGATTTTTCGTTGAGCTTCCCAATACCGTTGAGGGACTTGTCCGTTTGGATACATTGAAGAACGGTCCATACGATTATGACGGACGGTTTGCCCTGACGAAGGAGGGCAAGCCGGTTTACCGTGTGGGTGATAAGATAAATGTTATTTGTGCGGCAGCAAATGTAAGCGCGGGACAGGTGGATTTTGTTGTCGAGGGCGATTGCTGTTCTGAGAATAACTGATTAAGATAAAAATAACCGTTAAGGAAATTTTCCTTAACGGTTATTTTACTTTCTTTCCTGCGTGTTTTCTCATAAAAGCCACAAAATCCGATTCGGGAATAGGTCTGGAGTAGTAGTACCCCTGAATATACTCGCAGTTAAGTTCGGTGAATTTCTTTACAAGACTTTCCGTCTCAATGCCCTCCACGACGATGTGCATATTCATGTCTTTGAGCATTTTAATTGTGTTTTTCAGCACTATCCACATTCTGGGATTGTCCTCGCTGTCCACAAAGGTTTTATCCAGCTTGACTATCTTGATCGGCAGCGAAGCAACGCTTTTAATATTTGAGTACCCGGTTCCGTAGTCGTCAAGAGAAAATTCAATACCTGCCTGTGTAAGCTTTTCAAGGTTCTCCATCATTATATTCTGTGAATAGGACGCGGCGGTCTCGGTAATTTCAAGGTTTATCTTATCCGGAGAAACGCCGTATCTTTTCATGATTTGGAGTATTTTGTCCGCAAGGTCAGCCTGCATACACTGGGCGACCGAAAGGTTGATCTCAATGTACTGCAAACCGAGCTCCTTGAATTCGCTGCTGGCAATGAAGCTGCACACCTTTTCAAGCACAAGCTCGCCTATCTTGTGGATAGCTCCGCTTTTTTCTGCGGCGGTGATAAACAGGTCAGGCGGGATAAATCCGTACTTGTCGTGGTGAAGCCTCAGCAGCGCCTCTGCTGAAATGAAATTATCCGTTCCGATGGAATATATGGGCTGATAGTAGACCTCGAATGTCCTGTTGGCTATGGCGTTGTCAATAATCGCGTCCAGCTCGTTGCTGAGGCGGAAGCGGTTTTCCTTTGCGATCTCGGACGTTCTGATAACTCTTCCCGAATAGGGCATGTCGTTAAGTTCGTTTCCGAAAGCCATAAGGGGCTCGAAATCGGTTATTTCTTCGGGGCAGTGGGCTATACAGACGTGAGCAATAAGGTTGAGAGACATCTGGTTGAAGATGATGCTTTGCTTAAGCTCGGAATTGATCTTCTCGGCAGTGCTCTCCAATTTGTCCCAGTTGTTTTCGGTAACGACAAAGCGGTAACGGCCTCTGTCAAGATAGTACAGACCTGCCCGCAGCTTTTCCTCCTTGTTTATGGCAACAAAGCGGTCGGCTATTCTTTTCAGCATGGCGTTAAGATTGTCAAAGCCGAGAATGGCGTGCATGGAGGAATAGTTTGAGATGTTGACAAGAATTATTCCCACACGCTTGCCGTTGGCAAAATTTCTTTTCATATCCACGCCGTAAGCGACGTATTTGCTCAGACCGGTCAGTGAGTCGAGAAGCTCTTCCGGACGCTGTACCGTAACGATGATAAGCAGCAGCGAGATAGCGGCAGCAAACATTTCCACCAGCATGTGGGGGAAAAACCATTGTATTGCCAGCGAGATCAACGTAAGCGGGAAAATCGCGCACAGCGCCAAAAGCTTTTCCGTCTTGAAAAGATCTTTATATCTTATGATATAGCATATTCCCGTAACGAGGTATATAAAAGAGCATACATAGAGCGCCGGCATTGCGGGACCTCTTGTGTAAGCTCCGTTTTCGTCGAAGCTGAAAACCGCATCCGTAAAGGCGTTTGAAACAAGCGTGACGATTATTGCCGAGTAAGGAATTATCAGAAAAAGCTTGAACGCAAGACTTTTGTTAAGCTTGTGCCAAGTGTCCGTAAGGCTTATCAGATAAAGTATGTAGACGGGAGACATAGAGTTACGCAGTATAAGATATAGATACTGAAATCCGGCGCACAGTGTTCCTGTAAGCTCGCCTTTGCTGTAAGGAACAACTACCGAAAATATGTCCGAAACTGCGGTCGCGAGGGTAACGAAAAGAAGCGTTATAAAAAGCCTGTTGGTCAGACCGACAGTCATTTTGCGGAAAAATGCGGAAAAAAGAAGCATACACAGAACCAGTACGGCACATATATCAAAGTATATCATCGTCCGTCCCCCTTTACGGTGTGTTTTATCATTTTATACGAATCAACCAAAATTGCACTAATATTTTGACTTATTGCTATATATAAT
>CAMWRN010000057.1 GCA_947176675.1 uncultured Clostridia bacterium
TTTCTGACCGAAGTAAGCGTCATCGCATACCTCGTCGAAAAGCGCTCCAAGAGGGCCGTCGCCCTCCTTTTTCCCGACAGTGGATGAGAAGCTGTGTATCGTAGGAGGATTTTCCATAAGGAAAGTATTGCGGGTAATTTTTTTCGCCATAGCAAGCGCTCCTTTTCGTGTGATTTACGCTTGCAATAGTTTTCCCGATAAACCGCAGGATATGCGAAGTGTTTAAAAAATAAAAAACAAAAAGTCCCTTATGAAAAAGGTCCGCCGGTCTTTCAAGGCTGGCGAATCTTTTGCATAAGAGGTGATTTGGTTTTACTTAAAAATTTTATTTTGCAAAACCCGTATTCTTTATAATGATACTCTCAATATAGCATATCAGCTTTTCTGAGGATATATTCAGTTCATTTAATATGTACTTCTCCAGCAGTCCGCTGACCGCCATAGAATAAAACATTATATTAAACTCAAGCTCTTCTTCCGAAATTTCCATCTCCGATACAGGCGCACAGGCACTTATAACTTTCCTTATAAGACGTTCCGTACTGTCGGAAAATGTTTTTTTAAGCGTACGGTGTCCCATTGAATTAAGCAGGGACACGCACATATCGTTGTTCTCATCAATATAGTTTATAAGCGAACTGACGCTTTTTTTCCAGTCGAAAGGTTCCTCGTCAAAGCCGAGAATGACCTCCGCTTCGTTTCGGAAACACCAGTTGGCAAGATCAAATATATCTTCAAAATGATAGTAAAATGTCTGGCGGTTCACGCTGCAGTCTTCCGAAAGCTCGGTAACGGTAATTTTATCAAAAGGCATACAAGCAATACGTTTTTTCAAGGCTTCGGAAAACTGTTTTTTCATAGAAAGCGTTATTTCCCTGTTAGGCATTGGTCTTTCTCCTTTGCATACATTATAACTATATATCAGCATTATACCATATTGCGCCGTAGATTTCTATACACTTTTGCAAATTTGTATAGCATTTTATACAGTCGGGAGGTATTGTATATTGAAAATAAATTTGATTTGGTCTACAATTACAATATTCAACAATAACCGAAAGGAGAAGATATGCTTGTCTGAAAGCGCTGCTTTAAAAAACAAAGATATCCTTGACGGGGACTGCGAAAACGACAGCTTTATGTATAAGCTTGCATCCTTTATCGTGGACAAAAGAAATCTGTTTTTCCTGCTGTTTATTTTCGCTCTGATCTTCTGCGTTTTCGCCAAAGACTGGGTAAACGTTGAGGACGATATCACCACCTATCTTTCCGAGGAGACCGAGACCCGTAAAGGTCTTACCCTTATGGACGAGGAATTCGTTACCTACGGTTCGGCTTCCGTAATGGTATCGAACGTGACCTATAAAACAGCCGAAAAGCTTGCGGATGATATCCGCGATATAAACGGTGTCTCGGCGGTGGAATTCGACGAGACGGAGGAGCACTACAAAAACACCTATGCCATGTTTTCCGTCACCTTTGAAGGCGAAGAAACCGACGATATCAGCGTAAACGCCATAAACAAAATACGTGAGGAACTGGCGGACTACGACCTTTACATTTCAAGCACTGTAGGAAACGACAGCTCCGCCCAGCTTGCCGCGGAAATGCAGACCGTTACTCTTATTGCAGCGGTCATCATCGTTGCCGTGGTGCTGTTCACTTCGAGAGCGTACGCGGAGCTTCCCGTACTTATTATGACATTCGGCGCGGCGGCTGTACTGAATATGGGTACTAACTTTCTTTTGGGAACTATCTCCTTTATTTCGGACTCCGTAACCATAGTTCTGCAGCTTGCCCTTGCCATTGACTACGCAATAATCCTTATCCACCGTTACAGCGAGGAGCACGAGCATCTTCCCGCCCGCGAAGCCTGCATAGCCGCTTTGAGCAAAGCTATACCCGAAATTTCCTCCAGCAGCCTTACCACCATTTCGGGACTTATCGCCCTTGCCTTTATGCAGTTCAAAATAGGCGCAGACCTTGCTGTTGTGCTTATAAAAGCAATATTCCTGAGCCTGCTGTCGGTGTTCACTCTTATGCCGGGACTTATCATGCTGTTCAACAAGCTTATTGACAAGACAGTCCATAAAAATTTTGTGCCGTCCATTTCCGCTGTGGGAAAGTTTGCCTATGCTACAAAATATATCATACCTCCCGTTTTTGTTATTCTTATGGCTGCGGGATTTATCTTTTCCAGCAGCTGCCCGTACTGCTACGGAACCTCTGATCTGGAGACGGCGAGAAAAAGCGAGTCAAAGATCGCCGAGGAAAAGATCAGGGATAATTTCGGTTCGTCCAACCTTATGGCTCTTATCGTGCCGTCGGGGGATTACGAAAGCGAGGGAAAGCTTATTGCCGAGCTGGAAAAATGTCCGCAGGTAGATTCGGTAATGGGTCTTGCCAATATCGAAGCAATGGACGGCTACGTGCTTACCGACAAGCTTACCCCACGTCAGTTCTCTGAGCTTGCGGAGCTTGACTTTGAGGTGGCGAAGATATTGTACGCCGCCTATGCCGTGAGCGAGGAAAACTACGGCGAGGTTGTAAACGGTCTGGACGCTTACGGAGTTCCGCTCATAGATATGTTCCTCTTTACATACGACGAGGTCCAGAAGGGATATGTTACCCTTGACGATGAGCTTATGGACACCCTCACTGAGCTGAACGACACTCTCACCGACGCTGTTCTCCAGCTCAGAAGCGATAACTACAGCCGTATGCTTGTTTATGTAAATCTTCCCGAGGAGGGCGAGGAGACCTTTGATTTCCTCGGTACTATTCACGAGATCGCCGCCAAGTATTACCCCGAAAATGTTTATGTTGTGGGCAATTCCACCAGCGATTACGATCTTTCCACTTCCTTTGTGAATGATAACCTTATCATCAGCATTTTGTCCGCGCTGTTCGTAATAATCATTCTGCTCTTTACATTCAAATCGGCGGGACTTCCTGTGCTGCTCATCGCAGTCATTCAGGGAAGTATCTGGATAAATTTTTCATTCCCTTACCTGGAATCTACAAACCTTTTCTTCCTCAGCTACCTTATCGTAAACTCCATTCAGATGGGTGCGAACATCGACTACGCTATCGTTATCTCCAGCCGCTATATGGAGCTTAAACAGGAAATGCCGATAAAGAAAGCCATTACCGAGACCCTCAATCAGGCTTTCCCCACCATAATTACTTCGGGTGCTATCCTTGCCGCAGCGGGAATACTGATAGGTCAGCTCTCCTCCGACGGAACTATTTCTTCCATCGGTGTTTGTCTGGGACGGGGCACTATTATATCCATCGTGCTTGTTATGGGAATACTCCCCCAGATACTGCTTTTGGGCGACACTATCATCGAGCGCACTTCATTTACAATTAAAAAGTCCGAACGCACTCATCTTTCAAACAACCGCATGGTTGTAAGCGGACTTATCCACGGAAACATCAACGGCAGAGTTGAAGGCTACATAAAGGCTGTTATAGTTGGCGACGTTGACGCAAGGATCGAAAACCCAAGAGGCGAAGCCGTTCAAACTCTTGCGGACGAATCCCCCGATACAATGGATTTCTTTGAGGAAAAGGAGGCGGAAAAGCTTGAGACCGTATAGTATTTCAAAAAGACTTGCAGCGTTTCTTACCGCGGCGTGCCTTTGCCTTTCGGTCACGGAAATACCTTCGATTGCCATGCAGTCGGCGGCGGAAACACCCGTCAGCCTTACGGCAAATTCCGAGGGTGTAATCGAAATATCCACCGCCGAGGAATTTCTGGCATTTGCGGAAAGCTGCGTTCTTGACAGCAATTCCGAGGGAAAACGGTATCTTCTTACCGCTGACATCAATATTAACGGCTGCGTGACAGTACCCTCATTCGGAGGTATTTTCGACGGAGGAGGTCACACTTTAGGCGGTCTCATGCTGAATGCCGGCGGATCAGCGCAGGGTTTGTTCAGATATGTTGAAAAAGAGGGCGTGGTAAAAAATCTTAACGTTTCGGGAACTGTCGCACCGAGCGGCAGCGCTGAAAAGTGCGGCGGAATTGCCGGTGTGAACCGCGGCAGGATAATAAACTGTAATTTCAGCGGCGCGGTAAAAGGCAGCTCCGACTGCGGAGGCATCGCCGGCGTAAATGAGATCAGCGGTCTTATTGCAAACTGTGAATCCCGCGGAGCAGTTCAGGCGCGTAATTTTGCGGGCGGCGTCACGGGCGAGAACTTCGGTACGGTACTCCACTGCACAAATAATATGTCGGTAAACACCAATGCCTACGACGAGCCTGTGGATCTGGAAAATCTCAACATTGACGAGCTGTACTCTCCCGAGCAGGTGGCTGACATCACAGACGCGGGCGGGATCGCGGGATATTCAAGCGGCTCCGTTCAGGGCTGCATAAACGATGGGAATGTAGGTTATCCCCACGTGGGCTACAACATCGGCGGAATAATCGGCAGACAGGACGGTTACGTAAGCTGCTGCGTGAATTACGGAACAGTCAACGGCAGAAAGGATACCGCGGGTATCGTCGGTCAGGCGGAGCCTCATTTCTCGCTGCTGTTTTCGGAGAGGACATTGTCAAAGCTCCGCCAGCAGCTTGAAGAGCTTAACACGATCATCGACGGAACGGTAACCGATGCGGAGAACCGCTCCGACATAGTATCCTCAAACAATGATGATATTCTCAATAAGCTCAGCGAGATACGCGCGGGTACGGACAGCTTCCTTGACGAAACTGACAGGATTATCAATGCGGACGTGGATTCGCTGAACGAATTAAGCTCCCGCGTGTCCGACCTGATAGACATGGCTGCACCCGCGGCGGACAGTTTTACAAACGCCTCCGATCTTCTGACCGAATCGCTGGAGGACTTGGGTGAAGCGGTCAGACTTCTTGACGAAGCGGGAGATCAAGCCGGAGAGGGACTTGACGTACTTTTCCCCATACTGGACAGACTTTCCGAGGTAACGGATAATATGACTGCGGCAGGAAACTCAGTGGACAGCGGTCTTGAAGCATTACAGAGGGGGCTTGGCGACGAAGAAGTAATGAGAGCCGCTCTCAACAATCTGAGCGTGGACTTTCAAAGTCTGAGCGCGGCGTTAAACAATCTTTCGGTATCGGCTTCCTCGGCAGTAAGTTCTCTGGACAGCTTTAAATCTTCTCCCGAATATGCGGCAGCAAGAGAAAATATCGTAAACCAGCTTGACCGTTTGGCGGATGTATCGGCTAATTTTTCCGACGGACTCAAAAATTCGGAAAGTTCTTTCCAAGCTATAGCCGATCTTATGGCAATGGGTGAATACGATCCTTCCGCGTATTCGTATTATGTTCAAGAGATACTGAATAATTTTTCAAACGGCTCGATAAGCGACATATTTGACTGCACAGCTGCTATTACTTCCTCTGTTTCGGACTTGGTGGGATCTCAGGCGGCAAAGGATCTGAGGGACGTTCTCAAAGCTGTTTCGGGAAACGTTCCCGGCGAGCTTGATAATCTGGGCGCTGCGGGACAGAGTATTTCAAATGACGCTGGAACTATCTCGGACAATACCGATATAACCTCTCTTTACGATTTTATCAGGTACATAAGAGAGGCCAACGGCGAGCTTTCCGATTCAGCAGACCCTGTGGGTAACATGATAAAAGCGGTGCAGGATTCCTCGGAGTATTTCGACGAAGCAGGAGCCTCCGCTGTTGCCGCTGCTGCCGAAGCCTCGGACGCAGCGCAAAAGGCTTCCGAAGCATCTGACAACGTTTCGGCAGGCTTCGGCCAGATAACAGCTATCCTTGATTATTTTGCGGGAATGGACAAAATAACCTTTACGGGAGCGGACGACAGCTTTATCCGGTCAAGAGACGATCTTTCGAAACTTACGGGAGATGTTCTCGACCTGTGCTCCGAACTTAACGAAAACGCGGACGGAACGATAACCCTGCTTGCTGAGGACTTCCGAAAAATAAACGACAAGGCCTCCGAGGTCAGGGATACCCTGCTCGACCTTGCGGACGAAATGTCTTCCACCTCAACGGATATTTCCGACTACACCGAGGATATCTCATCGAAGGATACTGCGGGACGTTCCGACGGAAAGATCGCCGAATGTACGAATTACGGTCAGATAAACGGCGATGTAAACGTGGGCGGCATTGCGGGAGCAATGGCAATAGAGTACGACTTCGACCCCGAGGGCGATATTGAGACTATCGGAGAGCGTTCTCTCGATTTTATGTATCAGACAAAAACCGTTGTCCGCGACAGCGTTAATTACGGCGAGGTCATCTCCAAAAAGAACTGTGCGGGAGGTATTGCGGGCTATATGAAAACAGGCTGCCTTATAAGCTGCGCGGGTCTCGGAAACGTAAGCTCCGGAGACGGAAACTATGTGGGCGGTGTTGCAGGACAGTCCGAAGCGGCTATATTCGGGTGCAGCGCCAAGTGCCGCGTAAGCGGACTCACTTTTGTCGGAGGCATTGCAGGCGAAGCAAACGATATCGTTGACTGCCGCGGATTTGCCGTCATAGAACGGGGAGACGAAAAAGTCGGCGCGATAGCGGGAGTCTGTACAGGAGACTTTGAGGGCAACACATTTATTGAAAGCGTTCTGAACGGCGAGGACGGTTCAAAGACTATTGGCGGCGTGGACGGAATAAGCTACAGCGGAAAAGCATATCCGGTAAACTATAACTATATGCTTAGGCTTGACAACGTTCCCGACGCGTTCGGAACTCTTACGCTGACGTTCAAAGCAGATGACGAAACCGTGGGCGAGATAGAGTGCGGCTACGGCGAAAACGTGCCCGAAAGCAAGCTTCCGCAGATACCCGAAAAGGAGGGCTGCTTTGCGGAATGGGAAGAGTTCAGCTTTGAGGAGATAACCTTCGGCGCGGAAATAAAGGCTGTCTATAAACCGTTTGTGACCTCTTTGTCCTCGATAGAACTTCGGAAAAACGGACTGCCCATAATTATTGCCGAGGGCAATTTCACCGACAGCGACAAGCTTACCGCTTTATCCGGAGCGGGAGCAGGCTATGTCAGCTCTGATATATGGACGGTAAAACTTCCCGACGACGGAAGCACGTCTCACACTGTAAGATATCTGCCCGAAACAGAACTAAAAAAAGCAGTGGTATCAATCACCGAAAACGGGATCTCAAGAATTGCCGAAACCGAAACGGACGGCAGCTATCTTGTCTTTGAAGTAAACGGCGGAAGCTTTGACCTGACTATAACGGAAAAGCCGTTCCCGGTTTATATCGTTATAGCAGCTGCTGCGGCAGCGGCAGTTATTGCAGCGACAGTTGTTATAATTATGAAAAAGAAGAAAAAATGATCTTACACCTGCGCTTGCTTTAAGATAAATACGTCGAAAAACCGCTCGTCGATTGACGGGCGGTTTTATCATGCAATATGAAAAAATATGGGACAATATTAACTCTTTGCTTTTTTGGTCATTGTAAGCGCAGCGCAAGCCGCAAGCAGCGCCGAAACCGCAAAAGGTACGACGTTTTTCGCTCCCGTGGGAGGATTTGGCGAAATGTTCTCGCTTCCGCGGGCAATACTGTCTTCGGTCACAAAGTCAAGGAACTCTTGGGGACTGTAGTTGTAATCATCGTAGAAATACAAATAAATGTCAAATGCGTATTCATCGGGGTTTCTGCCTGCCTCGGAAAATATGTGCCTAACCTCCTCGACCGTTTCCTGTTCAACAGACTCCCTTGTCTCGCCCTCTTTGAGATTGCCGCCAATTCCGCCGATCAGAGCATATGCGTTTCCGTCGTCGTCATAAACGCTGTCTATGCCGTCCCGATAGACCACTACCCCTTCATAGTAGCCTTCTCCTCTGCGTATTCCGTCAGTTATAGGGATTTCCTCCAACACATCTTCAACAGTCTCATCGTCTTTTGGAACGTTATCTTCTGCAAAAGCCGTACAGAACGCAGCGGACAAGAATAGTGCCGCACTTACGGGTATTGTTAGGAAAAGTTTTTTGATATTCATACTGATACTCCTTTTCGTTTTAGTGAACTTCTGTAAATATTATATCATTGCGTTTGGGGTACAGTCAAGCGGTATGTTGATTTTTCTCACGATATGCGGTATAATGTCCTTAATAAGGAAGGGTGATAATCATGAACATACCAAAGCTTGAAAGCAGTCTCGCGTTCCTCATGGAGGCGGACAGACTGAAAAATCTTTACCGTCAGACCTACACAAGCACCGACGACCTGCCTCCCATGCCTGACGGCAGCAACGTCTCAAAACCGTATCCGAGGCGTGAGAACGATGCGGAGCACAGCTTCTCTCTTGCACTTTTCACGGCGGTGCTGGCGGAGTATTCAAACGAACCCATAGATGTACTGAAAACCATGAAAATGGTTCTGGTGCATGATATCGTTGAGATCGACGCAGGGGACACCTACTGCTACGACATGGCGGGAAACTCCACAAAGGCGGCGAGGGAGAAAGCCGCTGCGGACAGGATCTTCGCCCTGCTCCCTCCCGAACAGGAAAAGGAATTCCGCGGCTTGTGGGAGGAGTTTGAAACGGGAGAAACTGCCGAAGCGAAGTTTTCCGCCGCCATGGACAGAGTACAGCCGTTTTTGCTCAACCTCCACAGAAACGGCATATCATGGAAGGAACACGGCGTCCGGTTTGATCAGGTGGAAAAAAGAGCGTCCCGTATTGCCGCCGGTTCGGAAACGCTGCACAGCTATATCATGGAAAAGCTTCTTGACGCGCGGGATAGAGGTATTCTCCCCGACTGAACGGTCAGCAGAACATAGCTTTAACCTTCTGCATATAATGTAAGGCACGGCTTATACAGATATTCGCCGTGCTTGATTTGCACCCTGTACTTGATTTACACAGAGCGCAAAATTCGCAATGCGAAAGGAATGAATATTATGTGCAGTAATTGCAGCAATTGCAGCAACGGGAACAACTGGAACAGCGGAAATAACGCGGAAAACGTAAGCAACAGCAGCGGTTCCAACAACAACACTTGCAGGATAGCCGTTACCGTTGAGGATAACTTTGCTCCCTGCACTTTTCCCGAAAAATATTTCGATGTACTGATAAGAAGCAGGGACGGCAGCACGACCCTGTCAGGAAGAGTTGCCGGCGGCGGTTCGGCTATCTTCAATGCTCCCTGCTGCGGAGAATACTCCGTTACCGTTACGGGAAACGAGTATTCCTCGCCCCGCTCACAAACAAGACGTATCAACTGCATCTGCGGTCAGACTGCGGGCGTTACTTTCATTTTCATGACATTTGAACCCGACTGCCCTCCGAAGTTCTGTCCGCCATGCCCTCCGCCTTGTCCTCCGGGACCGCCTTGCTGTGCCCCGACTCCTCCATGTCCTTGCCCTCCGCACCCGCCTCGTCCTCCTAAGCCTGTCCAGCCGCGAGCTTCTCTGCTTGGCGACATAATAAGCGAGATCATTTCCGAGGAATAACACAGCGGGCAAATAAGTCAAAACAGCAAAAACTGCCGTACCCCTATAAGGTACGGCAGTTTTATGATCTTATACGCGGACAAAAGTTGTCCGTAAGTTTAAAGGACATTTTAAAGATCTGCGCATAATCTTCAAGAACAGCCTTTGATTTCATCCGCGGTCAGACCGCATGTACAGAGATTGCGCTTTTGAACGCTTATGCTCTTACGTCGAGAATGCTTCCGTTTTCACCCGCAAAATGGGGAACGGAATCAGCCATGTTAAGTACGCCGTTCATCATGTCCACGCTTGCTTCCATGGTCTTTTTCATCATGGTCAAGCCCAGATCCTGCTGAAACTTAGCGGCGCTCATAGCCATTGACATATTGGCGATAGAATTTGCCAGTTCCATACACAAGCCTCCTTTGACATTTCTGACGGCAGAACGTACTGCCGTGCAAAAGCATTGAATGGTATATAATTATTCCGCAGACATGGTTTTCAGTTCGTTGAGAAGACTTGAAAAAATCTTAAGCTCCTCAAGGCACTGATGTACCGCGTCCTTGGTACGGACAACCTCACTGCACATTCCCGAGGAATATTCGCCTATGCGCTTTACGGCAGCCTCGATCTTATCTGCGGACGCCTTGCTTGTTTCTGCGAGAGTCCGCACCTCCTGTGCGATAACGCCGAAGCCCTTGCCGCTTTCCTTTGCGCGGGAAGCTTCGATGGAAGCGTTAAAGCCGAGGATCTTGGTATTCATTGCGATATTCTGAATAACCTTTACCGTTTCTGCGGTAGCCGCGACTTCTCTTGCTGTTTCGTCGGCGATATGATCTACCTTTTCAAAGGCGCCGGTAAGAGCATATATACGGCTCGAACCGTCTTTGAGAGCGGCTTCCGCTTCGTCGGCTTTAAGAAGTATAGAGTGGTTAAGAGATGTAAGCCCCGAATTGGACATATTTGCAAGATAGCTGTTGTAAGCCGTCTGGGAAAGAACCTTTGCGATAGTGCAGAGGAAATCTGCTGCGGCGTCCACCTGTTCCTTGTCGATGATCTTTATCTTTCTGAGAGCCCTTATGTATTCATCGGGATCAACGCCGATCTCCTCGGCGATCCTGCGGAATTTATTTTCGTCGGGCTTTTCGGTAAGCACCTGACCGCCGATAAAGGAGCCGATAAACTTTCCGTTGAGCATAATAGGCGCGGCAAAGTCCACAAGACCCGCATGGCAGAAATATGCTGCGGCGCGTCCCGAACGCATGGTTTGTTCGCCGCCCTCTTTGTCACATCTTTCGCATCTTGAACAGCCGAGTGAGGACTTTCTTGTATAGTTCATGCAGAAGTCGGTAAAATTGCTCCCCTGAGTAACAGCGTTGCCTCTTTCATCGGTGGTGAGAGCAGCCATACCTGTCAAACGTGCAAAGCCGTCCTGAATTTCCTGAAGCGTGCTTATTTCTATTAAATCGGTGAGCCTTACATCATCCATAATATTACTCCGTTCCCCGCAAAAGCGTAATACATTGCGGATATATTTTTCTATGATAATGATACAATATTTTCAGCGTTTTGTCAAGGCGGATTTTGTATTTATGCAGAAGGAAATTTCGATTTAGCGAAGAGCCAACGCGGGCTGAGTCACCCCGATGAAAAATGTTAAAATCATTAGTTTTACTATACCCCATCAGGAAAGCGGATAAATTTGCTTGAATTCTTGCAGTGACCGATTCTATATCCGCTTAACAACAGCGCGCAATATATACAATGCTAAATCAAAATTTGTGCGTCATATTGATTATTAT
>CAMWRN010000058.1 GCA_947176675.1 uncultured Clostridia bacterium
ACCATAGGAGGGTTCTTTTTTCTATTGTCCGTTTTTACTGGACTTGTGCAGTTTAAAACTGCCGATACGGTGTTTTTTATCAATTCTGGGAAACATAGTCGAGAGGATTTGCATATGTTCCGTAGCTGCGAACCTCAAAGTGGAGGTGATTTCCTGTGGAATCGCCTGTGCTTCCCACATAGCCGAGCAGCTGTCCCTTTACAACGTAGTCGCCGTAGCTTACCGCGATAGAGCTCTGGTGAGCGTATACGGTAACGTTTCCGTCGTCATGCTGAACTCTTACGCAGTTTCCGTAACCGCCGTTCCAGCCGTCGCCTGTTTCGATAACAGTACCCGACTCTGCCGCGTAGATAGGAGTTCCGTAAGGAGCTGCGATATCAATACCCTTGTGACCTCTTCCGTCGCCCTGATAAGCGGAGATATAGCCGCCGTCAACAGGCCAGAAATAGGAACCGGAACCGCCTGTACCGGTGCTTACCGGAGTAGTAGTCTCTCTTGTACCGACACGCATATACTTTGTAACAGGTTCGGAAATAACGATCTCGTCAACGATTTCGGTAGATACCGGAACGTCGCCTCTGTATGTTACCATAGCGCGGACTTTCTTTTCACCCTCAACGCCGGGAACATCTACCTCGGAATCACCCTTGTACATGTCGGGGTCTTTTGTCTTAACGATCTCATAGTCGATAGATTCGGTATATTCAACCTCTCTTGTTGTAAGAACCTGCAAATAAGGAACTTCTTCACTAAGCTGAACGATAGCTCCAATGGGACAGTACTGGGTAAGATCGTCGATCTTTTCGCCCTTGAAAGTGATGTTGCAGTCTATAAGCTCCTCGGTAGTCATACCGTTGCTGCGGGCAATGCTCCAAGGATTGTCACCCTCGCGTACCTCGTAGTAAAGGGGTTCGGAAACTATAGAATCAAGCTTTCCGATAATTTCGTCCTGATTCACTATCTCCTCGGGATCAACATACTGCTCGTAAGTGTATTCAATATCCTTGTCGAAAGAAACCTCAACGATATCATCGGTAAGGTATTCTTCTTTCTTTTCCTCAAGGAAGTTTGTGATCTCATCGTTTGCCTTTACAGCGCCTATGACCTCTCCGTCAACCGTAACGACGAAAGCGCGCTCTCTGTCGTTCGTATCGTTTCCGATAGCTGCGGAAACGTTTCCTCCGTAGAGGTTAATTTCATCATCGTTTTTTTCCTCTTCGTTAGGAACTTCTCCCATATCCGTATTTTCTTCCGAAGCGGTGAAATCGGCGTGGATACCGTTTTCCGATTCTTCGGGAAGTACGTCCTCGGCAGGGTTCTGAATATCTATCTGCTCCTGAATAGCGTCCGCAAGGGTCTGTTCATCTATGACCTCGTCCTGGATACCTAACGGCTTAAGGGAAAGCGTAGCGGTGATATAGGTATCACTGTTTGTATCATAATAAGTTGCTCTTTCGGAAATAACCTCCTGAGCATTGTTCAGAACGGCTTCCTCGGAAACAATGCCGAGCTCCTGACCGTTGTATTCCACCGCAACAACATAATCTGCGGAAGTCTTGTCAGCCACAACACATACAAGGAACGCAACGCATACAACAGGGACAGCGTAGTTTACGACCGAAGCAGCGAATTTTCTGCTGTTTCTTGCAGCGTCCGCCATGTCGGAAAGCTGGAGTACCAATGCCCTTCCGAAACCTGCCTCAGCAGTTCTTTCGGAGAATTTTCTTTTGCTTTCGGCAAGTCTTTCTTTAAAGCCGAGAGCTGTGCCTCTTACTGCGTCTATACGTTTTGCGGCAGAATTTTTAAGTCCTCTGCCGAAAGGACCTGCACCGTTCACAGCCTTGACCGCGGCTTTTTTCAGCAGAAAAGCAGTTCTTTTCACAGCGGCTGCGGCAAGGTATGTAACCAGTGAACCAACGTTCACCATAGCCGATTCGAAGCTTATATTTTTTCTGTCCGAAGCGGCGCTATCCGTTGATCCGATCAAAGCGCACTGCTTTTCGGAATCGCTTGGAAAACGGTCCATTCCGATCTCTCCTCTCTAAGTTTTAATTTGTTTACACATATATTCAAAGTGACGTAAATTTACATAAAACGCAAACAGTTACAAAATAGTTACATTAATATTATTATACCTCTTTTTTTTCAAAAAGCAACACTTAAACCTTTTTAGTCACATTTTCTTAATCTTTTTTGTAGAATAGCACAAATCTTATCGGAATTTTAGGGCGTTTTATATATGATTTTTTGTCTGTAATACAGCAATTGCCGTTTTTTAAAATACTTTTCATCATAAAATTACATTTTCTTACAGTTACAATCTGTAACCTTTTTCCTTTGGAAATTTCTGAAAATCGTTTCGTCAAGCCAATTCTGACGCAAAGAAAATAGTTACGAAACGGTAACAAAAATCTTTTAATTTTTACTTTCTCTGTAATATTTACCGTTTTGACACAAAATATACGGGCGGGGCAAATCGTATCCACTATATGTGCATATCTTTCCCGATCTCACAGAAAAGCTCCGTAAGCATACCGTCAGAGGGTCTGAAAAAACGCATTTCCCCGCAGTGGAGAGCCTGCCGTGAGCATAATCCGAGTCCGCCGCCGTAAAAATCGTCTCCCGCAAGCGGGTGTCCTACAGATGAAAAATGCACCCTTATCTGGTGCGTTCTGCCTGTTTCAAGAACGACCCGCACAAGACAGTGAGCGCCGCTTTCTTTTAATATAGTATACCTTGTAACAGAGCGTTTGCCGTCCGCGCGGACGATCCTGCGTACAACGGAAGCCTCTGCCCTGCCGATTGGAGCGTCGATAACATACTCTCCCTCAGAGCTTTCGTACCAATTAATAAGTGTATTGCCCGGCATATGCTTGTCCGAAAGCGGAGGAACAGGCGTACCCTCAGTTACAGCGAAGTATGTTTTGGAAATATTCCCGTTAAGAAGACTTGCCGCGTATGGATTTTTTGCAACGGCGCAAAGTCCCGATGTGTCCTTGTCGAGCCTGTTTATCGGACGAAACGTCAGGTTGGGATAAAGTGAAGCAAAAAAGTTTCCAAGCGTGTCCCCGCGGTGTCCCGCCGACGGGTGTACGGGCATACCCGCAGGCTTGTCGAAGACGATAACGTCTCCGTCCTCGTAGACCACAGGCGCGGACAGCTCTCCGTTAGGTTCGGTAAGGCGTTCGTCCTCGGCTTTAAGGGAAATAACGTCTCCCCTGCTGACGGTATCCACAGTCCTGATGAGACAGCCGTTACGGGTGATACCATCGGGAATGCGCTTCAGTTTTGCGGTCAGCCGTCTCGAAACGCCTTTGCTTCTGAGGAAATCCCCGCATGTCTTTCCCTCATCGGCAGTTTCCGCAGTAAGATCAATTGTGTTCGTATTCTTTATCAATTTCAGATTCCTGCTTTCCGATTTGAACGGCATTTTCCTCCTGCTGTTCCGACAGTATGATCTCGTTCACCGCCGCAGTGTAGATCATTTGCAGATAAGGCACTGCGAATACCATAGGAAAAATAAATATGCAGAACGGCAGACATACCGCTGATGAAAGAACTGCTTCCGCAAGATAGTCGGATTTTCCCTTTGATATTTTTAAACCCTTTTCCAAAAGTTCTTTCGGCGGGGTATCGGGTTCGAGAACATACAGATAGGACACCGGGGCGTATCGGCAGTTAAAAGCCGCCGCCGCGCATATTACGCTTCCCGTCAGCAGGAACACCAGTACCGCCGCCGCACTGCTGGCTGCGTTGTTTCCTGAGGTGCCGATCTTGTTTACAAAAAAAATTCCCGCTGCAAACATTATGGCAAGAGGAGCGGTAAAGTAAAACCGCTTTACGAAAAGGTAAGCGTTGAGCCTGAAGATCTGTCCTGCCCTTTTCCACGATCCGTAGCATGAGAACATACTTCCCGCTTGAACGGAATTTCCGCGTACCTGCTGGAGTCTGTACCATTTCACGCCGTAACGGAATGGTTCGGCAATACCGAACAGTATCAGAAGCGAGACTGCCGTTACGGCAATAACAGCTCCGTTGGAAAGATCAACCCTGCGCGCCGAGGAGTCGGCTACTCCCATACTTACCATGAGGTCCAAAATCATAAACCATACTAAAGCAACTGCCGCCGCACCGCCCGTAGTGATAAAAAATATAGCAGTGTTTTCGCCCCAGCAGTATCTCATACGCTGTAAAACGATTTTTTTAAGTTCTTTAACAGATTTCACGGATTCTCTCCTTTCTTTAGTTATCCAATAATTTGCGGTTCTCCGGGAAGTTAAACGTCTGAGGGCGTTCATTCCCCGTCGTTTTCGTTGGCGGGAACTTTCCCCAGTATTTCAAAAGTATTGCCGTTCTGCCACATCATGGCGGTCGCGAGTATCTCGTAGCCCTCGCCGGGTTCGCAGGCGAACTCCATAGGCTTCTTTTTAGGCAGACCGAAGCAGGACAGCATATTCATCAGTATGCCCGAATGAGTGATCGCTCCCGCATGGGTGAAGCCTTCCTTCATCATGTCCAGTATCATCAGATTAAGAGCGGAATAGCACCGCAGCATCATGCTCCGCAGTGTCTCACCGTTGGGGGGAGGATTGTCAAGACCGCCCTTGAGCCACTTTTTAAAGCTGTCCAAGTGAACAAGCTCTTCGGCGGGAAGTCCCTCGAATACGCCGAAATCCATTTCCCGAAGATCGTCAACAATGACAATTTCCCTGTCGGGGAAGATTATCTCCGCGGTCTGTACTGCCCTTTCAAGAGGACTGGAGTAGACCCGCTGAACTTTGGGGTAATCGAGCTGATCGTACTTGTCCTGTAAGGCTTCTCTGCCCGCGTCGGAGAGCGGGAGATCGGTCTTGCCGATGTAAACGCCGTTTTCGTTGGCGTCGGTCAATCCGTGGCGGAAAATGCTTATGTGATAACCTTTCATAAAAAAGCTCCTTAAAAATGAAAATAAAAAAACGCACAAAAGTAAAAGTTTCATATGGATTTCGTCGCCTGAGGGGCGGAATTATCTGAATCATGGAAATTTATAACTGATTTCGCCGTTTTTTGTGTACAATTACAGAAAATCCCGTTAAACATTTATCGACTTTTTTTGCCCGAAACTATTTACAAATTGTACGCAATACTGTATAATTTACTTTATGTAGAAATAAATTTCAGGAGGTGACACGATGAATTCGGACTTTCCAAGAATTATTACCCTGCTTAGAAAAGAGCGCGGCGTAAGTCAGAAAAAAGCTGCTTCCGATTTGGGTATATCTCAGGCTCTGCTCTCTCACTACGAAAAAGGAATAAGAGAATGCGGTCTTGAATTTCTCGTCAAAACGGCGGACTACTATAATGTATCCTGCGATTATCTGCTTGGACGTTCCCCCGAACCTGCGGGGAAAACTATTTCCTATGAGGACATTCCCGAACCCGATATGAGCGGAAAAGAGAAAATTGACTCAGGCGGGGTAATGGCTGCGTTCAACAAAAAGCTTGTTGTGAACGCGGTCTCGGTGCTGTTTTCTCTTATTAAGAAAACAGGCAGCGCCGTAGTTTTAAAAGAGGTCTCTGCCTATCTGATGCTGGCAGTGTATAAAATGTTCCGAGTGGTGTATTCGGCAAATCCCAAAAACGACAAGAGATTTTTTACAGTCGAGGAAATTCCAGCTGCAGGTTCTTCGGCAGCCGCAATGGCAATGTGCGAAGCCAACGCAGCGTCTGCTTCGGCTGCTGCCGCTTCTTCGGGAAATGCGGGAGACGAAACTTTGATAACTGCAAATTCTCTTTCCGAAGAATACCCGTCCTCCGCGTCGTCGCTGCTCAATGTGATAAAGAACAGTGAAGCGCGTATGCAGATAATTATAAATTCCGACAAATAAAGCGGAACGTTTGCAGTTACACTTAAACTATAGCACATTTTTACGGATTTTTCAATAGGCAAGTTAAAACAAACGAGGAAATTCAATTTACTAAACAGGAGGAGATACCAATGGATAAAATTGTGGAAACCATAACTTCGGTCAACAGCGCGATAAACGGCGTTGTCTGGGGTATACCGATGCTCGTGCTGATAATCGCTACAGGCATCTATATGACCGTAAGGACTCACTTCTTCCAGATCACCAAGATCAAGCACTGGGCCAACGAAACATTCCTTGCCATTTTTAAGAAAAAATCGGTAACGAAAACAAAAGAAAAGAAAGCTATTTCTCAGTTCCAAGCTCTGTCTACCGCTCTTGCGGCTACTATCGGAACGGGAAACATCGCAGGCGTTGCCACGGCTATCGCGGTGGGAGGCCCCGGAGCAGTGTTCTGGATGTGGCTTTCCGCTTTTTTCGGAATGATGACAAACTATTCCGAAAACGTGCTGGGTATTTTTTTTCGCAAGAAAAACGATCACGGCGAATGGTCAGGCGGTGCAATGTACTATATCAACGAAGGTCTCAAGGACAGAAAGGGCTTTAAGCATATTGCAAAGCCTCTTGCGGTTCTATTCTCGGTTTTCTGCGTGCTGGCTTCTTTCGGTATCGGAAATATGACGCAGGTGAACTCTATTTCCAGCGCGATGAAATCAAACTTCAATATTCCGACCATTGTGACGGGAATTATTCTCGCAGTAATTGCCGCACTGGTTATCGTGGGCGGCATTAAGCGTATCGCAAGCGTTACCGAAAAGCTTGTGCCCTTCATGGCTGTGTTCTATATCGTTGGCTGTCTGATAATATTTTTCTCAAACTTCAATCAGATACCCTATGTTTTCTCCAGCATTTTCCGCAACGCCTTTAACTTCGGAGCGATCGCAGGCGGCGTAGGCGGCTACATAATCAAGCGCGCTGTTACGATGGGCTTCAAGAGAGGCGTTTTCTCCAACGAGGCGGGTCTCGGCTCGTCGGTAATGGTTCACTCCGCTTCCGATGTAAAAGAACCTGTTGTACAGGGTATGTGGGGTATTTTTGAAGTGTTCTTCGACACCATTATCGTCTGTACCCTTACATCATTTGTAATTCTTTCCAGTCCGGCAGAGTCCAAAACCTTTGACGAAGCAATGCAGAGCATTTCCACGGAAGCTCAGTATTTTGAGATACACACAACAAACGACGGCAGCGTTGTCAACCTTATCGACGACAACGTTAACGCTCTTTACGAAGTGGCTCCCGCAGACGCGGCTGAGGGCACCTACACCGAATACGCGGCAAAAACCGTCTATGGACAAGAGCTTACCGTAAGACTTAAAAATGCGGAAAGTGTAAGCGGCGAAAGCGATTTCACCTATGCAAACGTTATGGAGATACAGGGCATTCAGGGCAAAAACGCGGACGGAACTCTCATGACCGACGAGAATGGAAACCCGATAATAACCTCCGTTACGATCTCCGAGGTAAACGGCGTACCTCTTGTTACCTATGCGTTCAGTCTCAAGCTGGGACATATTGCGGGAAAAATCCTTGCGGTAGCTATCCTGCTGTTCGCGTTCTCAACGGTGCTGGGCTGGTCGTTCTACGGCACAAAGGCTCTGGAGTACCTTTTCGGAACAAAGGCGACTATTGTCTATAAAGTGATCTTTGTACTGTTTGTCATCGTAGGCTGTACAATGAACCTGAGCCTTGCATGGGATATCGCGGATACCCTTAACGGACTTATGGCTATCCCCAACCTTATCGGCGTGCTGCTGCTTTCGGCAACGGTGGTCAGGGTCACGGGAAACTATGTCAGAAGAAAGATCAGAAAGTCCAATCCCGACGAGGTTCCCATGCTTTCCGTCTACACCGACATTCAGGCGGAGCAGGCTGCAAAGCTTGCGGAGGAGGAATAAGTCTCCGAGCCGCAGAAATACTAAAAATAGGAGAGAACAGCGGACGTTCTCTCCTGTTTTTATATTTTTACAGCTGAATTTTTATTACCCATCCCCGTAGCGGGGGTCTGCCATTAGTTTTTTTCCGCCTGTGAAAAGTCGGGACGGTTTCAGAACGCCCCGTCATCGGGAAGTGAAGCCGCGATTTTTGCAGGTTCTCCCGATTTGCACTTGATAAAGGATACCAGCGGCGCGGTGAAATAATCGGTTATATGAAAATCAACCGTTGATTGAGATGATTTTACATAATACTGACAGTAAAACAGTTTTCCACAGTCTTGCAAAGCCAAAAACGTTTAACCACCTGGTTTTTTAACCTTTTCCACCGAGTTTTCAACACTTTTTTGAGAAAAACCGGCTTTTTAACATAGTTTTCCACAGTTATAGTATTACATATGGTATAAAAAGTCCTTCAGTTGCCTATAATAAAGGAGATAAACGCGTTGAAAAATTGTTAAAAAAATATCGGAAAGGGGGACTGTTTCCCGAATGATAAAGGGAGTGAACAAAAGAGTCGTGGAAATAACCAGTACCGACCACGAGTATTTTGAAAAGGCGGTGCTGTATGTCAAGGCGGACAAAAGCAGCGCACCTGCCGAAAGACTTGGGGAGGAGGCGCGGGAATATCTGGGAAGAATAGTACCTGTAAAGAGAAAGCGAGAGATACCTCTTGTGTTCAAGCTTGCGATCGCTTCGGCAGTGCTGGTGCTTATTTTGCTGATAATTTTTCTTTCCGTCTGCGTATTTTGATTATGCGGTCTGCATGCAGACATACGCAAAGGCGCAGTATCGTACGGCAACACCTGCAAAGTATGTGAAGCCGTCCGGTACTGCGCCTTATTCGCGCCTTGACAATAATGCCGAAAATTGCTATAATTTAGCTATCGGCACACTTTATCCGCAAAGGGAGGTCATAACAATAAACAATGTTAAAGCTATCATCTTCGACATGGACGGAACACTGTTGGACAGCCTTTCCGTCTGGGCAGATTCCGACCGCGAATTTATCACAGGTCTCGGCATGGACTACGATTCCAAACATTCCTTTGCAATGAAAAAAATGCATTTCGATTCTGCCTGCGAATATCTTGTCCGTGAATTTTCTTTGTCTCTTACGCCGCAGGAAACAGGAGAAAGGATATTGCAAATAGTTGAGGATCATTACATAAACGGAGTACCCCTCAAAGACGGCGCAAAGGAAATTCTTACTGCCGCCAAAAACGCGGGAATAAAAATGTGCGTTGCAACCTCCAACAAAAAATCTCTTGCGGAAAGCACCCTGAAAGCTAAAGGCATCATGGACTATATGGAATTTGTAATAACATCCGACGAGGTGGGCGGCGGAAAGGAAACTCCCGAAATTTTTCTTAAAGCTGCGGAAAGGCTTGGCACAGCTCCCGAAGAGGCCGTTGTTTTTGAGGATTCCATACACGCGGTATTGTCGGCAAAGTCGGCAGGATTTAGGGTCGTAGGCATATACGATCCTCTTTGCCCCGAGGAATTTGCTGAAATAGAAAAAAACGCAGACAGAACAATAAAGTCCTTTAACGAGCTTCTGAAAGGGAATGATTGCAAATGAAAAAAATTCTTGTCGGAATGAGCGGCGGCGTAGACAGCTCCGTTGCCGCTTTGCTTTTGAAACAGCAGGGATACAACGTAAGCGGCTGCACCCTGAAGCTTTTTGACGGAAACATCGAGGACAGTGCGGACACTGAGACCCGAACCTGCTGTTCTCTTTCCGACGTTGAGGACGCTCGCAGCGTCTGCTACAGGCTGGGTATTGAACACTACGTTTTCAATTTCAAGGACCTGTTCCGTACCGAGGTAATGGACAGATTCGCCGACGGCTATATAAACGGCGAGACCCCCAACCCCTGCATTTTCTGCAACCGCTATATAAAATTTGACAAAATGCTGGAGCGTGCGTTACTGCTTGGCTTTGACGGTATTGCAACAGGACATTACGCTAAAACCGAGCGGGACGAAAAGTTCGGGAGAACTTTGCTTATCCGTCCCGCCGACCGCAGAAAGGACCAGACCTACGTACTCTATAATATGACTCAGTTTCAGCTTGAACGGACGGTTTTCCCACTTTGGGACAGGGATAAGGAACAGAACCGTATCCTTGCGGAGCAGCACGGTCTTGTAAATGCCCGAAAGCCCGACAGTCAGGACATATGCTTTGTCCCCGACGGCGATTACGCAAAGTTTATTTTGGAGCATACTAAAAAAGATTTCCCCGAAGGAGATTTTATTGATACGGACGGAAATGTTATCGGCAGACACAGCGGCATTATCCGCTATACTATCGGACAGCGAAAGGGTCTGGGAGTTACGTTCGGAAAACCCGTTTACGTCTGTGGGAAGGATACCGAAAAAAACACTGTGACCCTTGGGGACAGCGAAAGCCTTATGACCCTTACCGCAACCGCCGAAGACGTTAATCTGATATCCGTCTCCGATATTTCCGAGCCTATGAGAATTACCGCGAAAACGAGGTACAATATGTCTGATGCGGCGGGTACTCTGGAGCGTGTGGGTGACAGCAGGATTAAGGTGACCTTTGACGTTCCCCAAAGAGCCGTTACAAAGGGTCAGGCGCTTGTTGTCTACGACGGTGATATTGTTGTGGGCGGGGGAAAAATCATATAACAAACCCGATAAAAATATAATTATATAAAACATGAAAGGACTTGATTTTTATGAAAGAGATCGCACTGGAAAACCTCAGCCTTAACCCTTGGACAAAGATTGGCAAGGACTGGTTCCTGCTCACAAGCGGAGACGAAAACGGCTTCAACACAATGACCGTAGGCTGGGCAAACATGGGCATTATGTGGAACAAGAACGTCATTACCGCAATGGTTCGTCCCAACCGCTACACCTATGATTTCATGGAGAAAAACGATCTTTTCACCGTAAGCTTTTTCGGTGAGGAACATAAAAAGGCTCTGTCTTTTTGCGGTTCACATTCGGGACGTGACTGTGACAAGGCAAAGGAAGCCGGACTTACTCCCGAATTTATTGACGGCACAACAACGTTCAAGGAAGCAAAGCTGACCTTTGTGTGCAGAAAAATTTATGCGCAGGACTTGGACGTTTCCCTCATTGCCGAGGACGTTCGTCCCGCAAACGGCAGCGACCCTATACACATGCAGTGTATGGGGGAGATAATTAAAGTGTACGAGAACTGAAATGTCTTGCAGGGCAATTGGCCAAAATCAGCGGAGGAACTGTAAATGAAAG
>CAMWRN010000059.1 GCA_947176675.1 uncultured Clostridia bacterium
GACCAATCGAACTAAATAATATAAACCGAGCTTTCGCTCTCAAAAACAGGCCCTTGATGGTTTCCGAGCCGTATTGGGGAAGAGCCCGTCATATTAATAGATCCAGCAGGTTCACATTGGTCGTCGTCGCAGTGCACATCTAAACGGCGGTTCAAAAGGCCTAAACTGTTTTTCAAATTATCCGCAAAAATAATACTTCCCGCGCTTACCCCGACTACTGATCTGTTGTCATTGATAAACGCTTTTATGCATGTCCCGAAATCGCTTTCGTTTATTCTTTCAAGAAGATATTCCGTGTTCCCGCCGCAAATGTATATAATATCATAACGCTTTGTTTCCTCCGCTGTCATAGGCTTGTGCAGGTCGTATACGGTGATGCTTTCCTTTTTGATGCCGCATTTAAGTAAGTCGTTCATACATTTCGGCAGAACACATATAGCGTCAGCGTCAACGGCAGCAGTGGGAATAAACATTGCCCTGACTTCCGATGGGTTCATATTCAACATATCTATAAATTTATTGCGGATATTATCTGTTTCCAGTCCGCAAGATGTAAGTAAAACTTTCATAAGAAACTCCTTTTAATTCCTTTCCCCGCGTATCCTCTCCGCAATCTCGGAAAGCTTTTTCAGCCGGTGATTTGCTCCCGACCGTCCCACAGGCTTGTCCAGCATTTCGCCAAGTTCTTTCAGGGAAACATCGGGATTTTCCAGACGTATTTCCGCCGCGTTTTTCAGTTCGGGGGAAAGACTGTCCAGACCCTCCGTCTCCATGATGTACTCAATGTCTGCTATCTGCCGCTCCGAGGCTTTCAAAGTGCGTTCGATATTGGCGGAATCGCAGTTTGCAATACGGTTTGCCTTGTTGCGCACGTCCTTGTAGATCTTCACGTTCATCAGATCTATACTGCTCATGGTAGCTCCCATAAGGGTGAGCAGGTCCTCGATAGCTTCGCTGTCTTTCAGGTAAATGACGTACACGTTTTTCCGTTCGGTGTACTTTGCGTTTATCCCTACCGATGTGAGCAGGTTCAGCAAGTCCTGCGTAAGCTCATAATAGGGTACCGCAAATTCCAGATGATATTCCTTGATAGGTTCGGTGACGCTTCCGCAGGAAAGAAACGCTCCCGCAATAAAGGCGAAAACGCTGTTGTTATCGATAATATCTATTTGGATACGGTGAATAAGCGTTCTGCTGGAAATTCGGTAGCGATAAATGATCTCTTCGCGGAAGCTTTCCGATGGAATGCTCAGCGAGAAAAGCGACACGCCGTTTTTCTTTTCCGTAACGTTCACCTCGGCAACGCCGGATCCGCCGATAACGTCGTCGGCAAGGCTGCGGAAAAGTTCGCAAACAAGGTCGTTTTCCGTCTGGAAAATTATTGAATCGGGTGCAAAACTCTTGCAGAAAAGGAGCATACCGTACAGACAGCAGTATTTCCTGTCCTTGTCGGTGATGACCGAGCAAAGCTCTTTTTTAACTGAATATGAAAATGACATTTTGATTAGTCCTTTGTTTGGTTATATCAAAATTCATAAAATGAGCAAACGTGTTTCTTCTTAATTATTTGTCAAATTCAGACATACCATTTTTAATCTTTCCTTTAAAAAGACGAACAGCTATTTGAACCCTTTATTCAAAAACAAAATGCGTTTTTCAATATTGCTGACCGCAATTTTGGTGTTTAAGGCGAAGTCATATCCATGGATAGTCCCTATTGTTTCATTTATTTCAACATTTGCGCCTGCTTCACGCAATTTCTTTCCGTATATAATACCTTCATCATGTAAACAATCATATTCTGCGGTTTCTATATATGTGTCGGGAATTATTTGAGGAAAGCTGCTGTGCATAGGAGATGCGCAGTATGTATCTTCAGCTTTCAAATCCCTGCAATAATATAACCACATTCGTTTGTTATTTTTTGAATTCCACAGCGGAGTATCAGAAAACCTTTTCATTGAGTCCGTCTGCATATCTATGTCTGTTAAAGGATATATAAGCATTTGAAGACATGGCTGCTTCAGATTTTCAAGTTCATAATTATTACAGATCAATGCAGCAAGTGACGCGCCCGCGCTGTCTCCCGCCACTCCGATCTTTTCAATATCAATTCCGAATTCCTCTGAATTTTCAGTAATGCATTTATATAACGCCAAAACATCATCATATGCAGCCGGAAAAGGATATTTAGGCGTTAAATGATAATCCGGAAAATAAACCCTGCATTTTGCTTTTAGTGCATATATATACGCAAGCTTTTTATGGTATGCAGAAGCTTTATAACTGAACGCTCCTCCATGTGCATAAATCAAACAAGGCAATTTTTCTCTTATATTTGACGGTTCAAATATTTCTGTCTTAAATTTCAGTCCTTTATGACCCTCAATAGTAATGCTTCTATTGGTAATCTCCTTAGGGGGAAATGTCAAATCAAAGGATATGGTCTGAAATATATTAGCAAATTTTATGATAGCTTTATTGTACGGTACGTTTATTGCTATTGGTTTCAATTCGTAATTGATGTGCTTTTTGTATTTCATTGCTATCTGTCCTTTTCAATATCCCGGTGACTTATCCTGCATTTCAGACCTTTGTCTTTCAGATACTTATAGAGAGCCTCCGCAAAGGTAACGCTCCTGTGTTTGCCGCCCGTGCAGCCGAAAGACACCACAAGCTGGCTTTTGCCCTCGTGTATATAAAGCGGGATAAGAAAATCAAGAAGGTCCTCAAGCTTTTTGATAAGCGTGCCCGACTGCTCAAAGCTTAAAACGTAGTCGCTTACGCAGCTTTCCAGACCTGTATGCTGTTTAAGTTCGGGAATGTAGAAAGGATTAGGTAGACATCTTACGTCAAATATCAGATCGGCTTCGCGGGAGATACCATATTTATAGCCGAAAGACATAACTTTGATAACCATGCTGTCGTTGGGATTATCCAGAAAAAGGGAATAGACAGTTTCTTTGAGCTGATTCATGGAAAGCTCTGAGGTGTCTATGTAGTAATCAGCCTTTTCACGAACCGACGAAAGCATTTCCCGCTCGGTATTTATCGCCTTTTGCAGACTGCCGTGGGACTGCTCGTCGAGAGGATGCTTGCGGCGCGTCTCCTTGTAACGTTTTATCAGCACCTCGTCGCATGCGTCAAGAAAAAGAATTGAGGTATCAAGACCGTTGTCGCTCAGGTAGGACAGCCCCTCGTCAAGTTCGAGGAAAAGCTCTCCGCCGCGTATGTCGGTAACGATGGCGACTTTTTTCATCTGACCATTTGCAATGCATATTTCCGCAAATTTCGGTATCAGCTGAGGAGGAATATTGTCTATGCAGTAGTAGCCGATATCCTCCAGAACGTTTACCGCGCCCGATTTTCCCGATCCCGAAAGACCCGTTACTATCAAAAATTTCATACTGAATTCCTCCTTTGTGGTGACTGTTTGTTTTCCTTTTGTTAAAGCTTTTTATCCGTAATAATAAGCGGTTCGCATTCAAGAACGTAACCTGTTTTTTCTTTTACGGTATCCTTGACGATCTGTATCAGCTCCATAAGCTGTGAGAAACTCGCATTCCCTTTGTTTATGATAAAGCCGCTGTGCTTTGTGCTGACCTCAGCGTCGCCTACGTGTACGCCTTTCAGTCCGCACTGCTCTATCAGAAGGGAGGCGTAGCTTCCCTCGGGACGTTTAAAGGTGCTTCCCGCGCTGGGGTACTCCAAAGGCTGTTTGGAGCGGCGTTTTTCGAGGATAGCATCCATGTCTGTTTTTATCCTGTCTTTGTCGCCGTTAGTAAGACGTATGTCCGCAGACAGGATAATTTCTTCGCTTTCGGAAAAACGGCTGTGACGATAGGAAAAATCAAGCTTTTCCGCAGGATACTCGGTGATAATTCCAACCCTGTCCATGGCTCTTACAGACATAACTACGTCTTTCAGTTCACCGCCGTATGCCCCCGCGTTCATGAAAACTGCGCCTCCGAGAGTACCCGGGATACCGTAGGCAAACTCCAGGCCGCTGAGACTGTTTTCCATTGCAAAATTACAGACTGACGCAAGAGATGCTCCCGCAGAGCAGGTCAGTACCTCACCGTTTCGGGAAATGTCAGAAAAGTCTTTTCCCGAAACAAAAACCACGCCTGAAATTCCGTCGGAATCCACTATCAGGTTCGAGCCTTTTCCGAAAATATGATATGGCACGCTAAGTTTTTCCGCAAGGGGGATAAGCTTCTGAAAGCTTTCCTCGCCCCGTATCCCGACGACCATATCGCACCTTCCGCCGATTTTGAATGTGGTGTAATTTTTAAGTTCCGCGCCGGTCTCGACCCGGCACCCCAAAGCCTCGGCAGCCGCCGATATTTCCTCCAGACCGCTCAACTGTGTGCCCCCGTTCATGTTTGTATTTGTATAGTCTATGCTTTGTCCGCAGAAATATTTCCTTTATCGGCGGTTAAAAGCATCAAAAGCATTTTTGATTTGTCAATATTATTTATAACAGCTTGAATTAAAGCGTTAAAGTACACGTTTTATCAAACCGTCTATTTTTGTGGCAGTTTGGAACGCCTGTGCCAAAAATTCGTGGATCGAAATATTCTCATAGTCCCAGTTCATAGGTTCTAAATCAGTTGCTCCGGTGTATCCCGCAACGGCGATTTTGCCGGCGACCGTTTCCCAGTCGATGTTTCCGTCAAAGGGAATCCGGTGCTGATTATTTTTACCGCCGTTATCATGCAGATGAAGCGCAGCTAAACGGTCTCCGAATTTTTCAAGAAGGTCGAACCGAGGCGCATAATTGGCATGATGACAGCTGTCATAGCAAAATCCTGCATTGGGTGAACGGAAGGTTTTCAGCACAAGCTCTAAATTCCGAATATTATCCAAATTTTCAAATGCAATTTTTACGCCGCAGATTTCGGCTTGTTTTACCACAGCAGCAACTCTTTTTAATCCAAGCTCGTTTATTGGGTGATCGTCACCGGGCAAATGTATGACCAAGGTCGGAATTCCGTATTCGTTACAGTCCTGTACACACTGCAAATAGCTTTGGAAAACGCTTTCGCCGTCAAGACCGTCGATTGAAAGATTATTCTGCTCATGGACCGGAGCATGAATATTTTCCACTGTCAGACCTGCGTTTCTTGCATATCTAACGTCTTCTTTGTAACCGGATCCTCTGCCGAATTTGTCGCTCCACCATAGCATTACGCAGTCGAAACCGGCATATTTTATAAGTCTGTATCTTTCGCTGAATGGCACGTCATAGCCGAAGCAATCGTATATTCCTATCATTTATATCTCCTATATCTCCGTAGATTTTATGACAGTTACCTCAAAATATTGCTCTTTTTCGCGGTAATCAACTCTGTAAGTCTGTCTATGTCAGCGTTTACCACAAGACGTTCGGGAAAATCCTGTTCATCAAGCAGCTTCAGAGCATTATCGAAACGTCCCACCAGCGTACAGAAATGCGCGTCAGAATTGACAATAACGGGTACTTCGTGCTTTTTGCACAGACGGATTATCTCCCTGTAGTTGCCCGAGGTGTTTTTCCATGTTATGGAGCTTTCGTTTATCTCCACAAGCTTGCCGCATTCCTTGAATTTTTTCATGCATTTTTCGTAATCGAACTCATATCCCACCGTAGCGCAGTGACCGATAACGTCCACAAGGGGATTTTCCGCAACGCCCAAATAGAGCCGCGTTATCTCCTCGGAAGAAGCCTTTTTCAGGTGGTTTCTGTGTATAGACGCGATTATCCAGTCCAGAGCGGCGCATTCCTCGTCGGGAAAGTCTATCGTACCGTCATAGTCTATAATGCTTGACTCCGCGCCGAAAATAAGCTTTACGCCGAACAGTTCCCGCGGCAGAGCCTTGTGCAGATTGTGAAAATGCCACACGTGGGGACCGTCCGTGGAGGCGGGTGTGTGGTCGGTGATTGCCAGCACGGAAAGTCCCGCATCGCGGGCATACTGCGCATTTTCCAGAACTGTTGAGTAAGCGTGTGTTGAAGCGACGGTGTGGGTGTGAGTATCTGCGATGATCTTCATTTTTTCAGTCCTTTTAATATGAATTTAGGAAGATAAGTATATATGTGAAGTTTTCCGATCAATAAATATCCCATTTTTTAATGGTCTCCTTGCGGTCCATGTCCAGACCCAAGTTGTCAAGCAGTTCCTGTGCGGCGTTGTAGCCCATTTTCTTCTGACGGTTGTTCATAGCCGCGACTTCAAGTATCACCGCGAGATTTCGTCCCGGCTTTACGGGAATTGTGCTGCAAGGTACTTTTACGCCGAGAATGGAGGTGTACTCGTTGTCCACGCCCATACGGTCGTAGACCTTTTCGCTGTCCCATGGTTCAAGCTCCACGATCATGTCGATCTTTTCCGTGACCTTGATCGCGCCCATACCGAACAGACGGCGGGCGTTTACGATGCCTATGCCGCGAATCTCAAGAAAGTGCCTGATATTTTCGGGGGACGAACCCACAAGGCTGATATTGGAAACACGTCTGATCTCAACAGCGTCGTCTGCAACAAGTCTGTGTCCGCGCTTGATAAGCTCAACGGCAGTCTCGCTCTTGCCGACGCCGCTTTCGCCGAGGATAAGCATACCCTCGCCGTAAACTTCGATGAGCACTCCGTGGCGTGTGATACGGGGAGCAAGGTGCAGATTGAGGAACGCGATCAGCGCCGCCATAAAGCTGGAAGTGCTGTCCTTGCTGCGGAGCAGGGGAACCTCGTACTTTTGTGCAAGCTCTACCATTTCGGGGAAGTACGGCAGCTCGCGGGTGATAATGAGGGCGGGGATATGCTGCGCGAAAAGCATATCGAGGCGGTCGCGGCGCACGTCCTCTTCGATGGTTGCCATATAGGCAAACTCCATTTTTCCCACTATCTGGATACGTTCGTTGTTGAAATATTCATAAAATCCCATAAGCTGAAGTCCGGGACGGTTCAGATCCGTTTCGTTTACAGTCAGCTTAGCCGAATCTTCGGGCAGATAAATAGTTTCAAGATGAAATTCCTCAATAATCGTTTTCAGGTCTACATTGTATTTTTTTTCAGCCATTCCAATCATTCCTTTTCGATAAACAGTTACTTATATTATACATCATTTCGGAAAAATTTCAAGTGGTATTAGACTTTATTTACAAATGCCGCAAAAATATTCTGCCGAAAAACATAAAAAGCGCTTGCATTTTTGTGCAAAATGTTGTATACTATTTTGTAAACTGTTTAAATCGTTTCTGAAAGGAAGTATTAGTTATGGCGGCGGTGGGATTTATCGGCGCGGGAAATATGGGCTATGCGATAATCAAGGGCATTCACAGCAGCATAAAGGACGGAGACCTGTCCCTGTACGCATACGACGTTTCCGCGGCGGCTTTGGAGCGTCTGGCTGAATTCGGCGTAACGCCTTGCTCGGACGAGGCGGAGCTTGTCGGAAAATGCGATTATATTTTTCTTGCGGTAAAGCCGCAGCAGCTCGATCCCGTTATGGACAGGATAGGAAGTTCGGTCACAAAAGATAAGGTGATAATTTCAATCTGCGCGGGTATAACGGCGGATTACATCTGCTCAAAAACGCTTCCCGAAGCAAAGGCAGTGCTTGTTATGCCTAACACGCCCCTGCTTCTTGGCGAGGGAGCTTCCGCTCTTTCGAGGAACGGAAACGTTTCGGACAGCGAGTTTGAGTTCGTTAAGAATATCTTCGCTTCCTGCGGAAAGGTCGCGGTGGTTCCCGAAAACAAAATGAAAGAGATAATCGCCGTGAACGGCAGCAGTCCCGCGTTTATCTACCTTTTCGCAAAGGCGTTTGTGAACTATGCTGAGACCGTCGGTATAGACAGCGGTGCGGCAAAGGAGCTTTTCGCACAGTCACTTGTGGGATCGGCGAAAATGATAACCGATTCGGGATATACTATAGACGAACTGATAAAAATGGTGTCCAGTCCCGGAGGAACGACTCTTGCAGGTCTCGACGAGCTTTACAGGGGAAAGCTGGAGGATACGGTGACAAAAGCTTGCGAAAGCTGCACCCGCCGCGCTTACGAGCTTTCCAAATAGGGACGTTCTTAAACTAAACTTGTCCGCATAGACTTTACTATCAATAAAAAAGTAAAGGACGGTCTGTATGACGGACAACCACATTGTTCAAAAAAAGAGAGCCGACGGACGGCTCACTCTGCTCACTGCGCTTTATTTTGCGGGAGTTTTTCTGGGAGTTATCCTGTACGGAACGCTGGACGGCGAACGCCTCGGCGTGCTTAACGACATCACGGGAAGCTTTGTGTACGGCAGGCTCAATCACGCGTTTTGGGAAACACTGGTAAATTCCTTTTCGGGAGCGTTCCTGCTGCTTACTGCCTGCTTTTGGTTGGGATTCAGCGCGGCGGCTCAGCCGATAGAGCTGTTCGTTCCAGTCTTTCGGGGACTGGGAGCGGGGGTGTCTCTTGCCGGAATGTACGGGAGTTTTGGTCTTGCAGGGGTTGGGATGTCCGCGGTGCTTATTATTCCGGGAGCGGTGCTGTCGGCGTTTGCACTGATAATCGCCGCAAGGGAATCTTTGGAACTGTCTGGAAAAATTTTTTCATCGGTTTTCGGGAGAGCTGCTTCCGGGGAAACAATAGATTTTCGGCTGTATGTCACAAAGTTTATAATATTGTTCATAATTCTTACGGTATCGTCTCTTGCGGATAGCCTCGCGACGTTTATTTTCGCGGGCTTCTGGACGAGGCTTCTGTGAGGTTCGCATAGGTCAAAATGGGGAAGTTACGGTAAAGGAGCTGCAATTTTTTGGCATTATTTGGTTATGATTACGAAAAAGCGGGACGGGGCGTTTCTAAAAACGCGCCTAAGAAAAAAGCCTTTTTTGAGTTCTGGGAGATGTATTTCAGATACGCATGGAGGCTTATAAAGCTTAATATGCTGACGTTTATTTTCTGTATCCCGATAGTCACGATAGGTCCTGCGCTGGCGGGAATGACAAGAGTCCTGCGGAAGTATTCGCTGGACAAGAACGCGTTTATTTTCCACGATTTCTGGAAAGGCTTTTCCGAAAACTGGAAGCAGTCCCTGCCTGTAGGTCTGTTGGACACTCTGTTTGCGGTGTCGGCGGTAACGGCTATGTACGTTTACCCTCAAATGGCTCAGGCGGCGGAGTCGGGAGGATTCATCTATACAATATTCTGCGTTATCTCCGTAAGCTTTGCGCTCACGCTGTTTATGATGAATTTTTATATTTTCCCGATGATAGTTTCTACGGAGCTGTCTCTGAAAAATATAATCAAGAACAGCTTTTTCCTGACTTGTATCGCGCTGAAAAAGAATTTTATCACTCTTGTTGCGGTTGCGGCAGCTGCGGCGATACTTTTTGTTATGTCGATAACAAATATCCTTTCACTGCTGTTTTTACCGTTCTGGGCGATTACGTTTATCGGATTTATTATAATGTTCAATTCCTATCCGCAGATACAGAAATACGTTATAAATCCGTATTACGAGGAGCGGGGAATGGACAATCCCGAGTACGACTATTTAAAACCTCTTACTGCCGAGGAAAGCGTTTTCACCGACCGCGGCGGCGAGGAGATGCCCATTGACGGAAAGGGCAAGAAGAAAAAAGGAAAAATTATTTCATAAAAACTCTTTACAAATTGGGTTTTATGTGGTATAATAATTTCTGTCTTGTTTTGAACGAATGAGACAGCCGTCTGCTTGGTCTGCGGAGTAAGCCCGTTTCGGGACTCCTTCCGTGGAGATAACGCCTGCCGCTTACTATGCTGACGGGGAAATCTATAAAAGAGGTGTTTTCATCATGATGAGAAAAGAAGAAAAAACAGCCGTTATTGAGGCTAACAGAACCAGCGAGAACGATACCGGTTCTCCCGAAGTACAGGTTGCTATCCTCACAAAGAGGATAAACGACCTTACCGAACATCTGAAGGTCCACAAGAAGGATCACCACTCCAGAAGAGGACTTCTGAAAATGGTTGGTCACAGACGTAATCTTCTCAACTACCTTGCAAAGAAGGATATCAACAGATACCGTGCAATAGTTGAAAAGCTCGGTCTGCGTAAGTAAGATCATGCCAAAGGCAGCAGGTAAAGGTGAAAACCTTTACTCTGCCTTTTGCGCTTTTCTCACTTTTTGTGAAGTTTACGCAGTCACAAGCCAAAGGAACGATCAGGCGGCAGTTGTTTAGCATTAAATCGTACCCGCAGCCAATGCGGGCAGGCTTTATTGCTAAAGCTGCGGTCTGTTAAAAATACGGCGTTCTGTCCAAAAGTGCAGAACGTCTTTAACAGGAGGAAAAATATGTTTGAAAATCACAAAATTTTTAAGACCACTTACGCAGGCAGAGAGTTGACCGTTGAAACGGGCAAGACCTGCGAGCTTTCCAACGGTTCGTGCTGGGTTCGTTGCGGCGAGACAGTTGTTATGGCGAACGTTACCGCAAGCGTTAAGCCGAGAGAGGGCATTGACTTTTTCCCTCTTTCCGTTGATTATGAGGAAAGACTTTATTCAGTTGGACGTATCCCCGGTTCATTTATGAAAAGAGAGGGCAAGCCCAGCGAAAAGGCTATCCTTACTTCCAGAGTTGTTGACAGACCTATCCGTCCGCTTTTCCCAAAGGATATGAGAAACGACGTTTCCGTTGTAATGACGGTGCTTTCCGTTGACCCCGACAATTCACCCGAGATCTGCGGCATGATCGCTACTTCCGTTGCCATTTCCATTTCCGATATTCCCTGGAACGGTCCTATCGGTGGAATCAGCGCGGGTCTTGTCGACGGTGAGATCGTACTCAACCCTACTCTTGCGCAGCGTGAAAAGTCCGACCTGAACCTTACAGTTGCGGGTACAATGGAAAAGATCGTTATGATCGAAGCGGGCGCAAATGAAGTTGACGATGACACTATGCTGAAAGCTATCATGACGGGTCACGAGGAGATCAAGAAGATAGT
>CAMWRN010000060.1 GCA_947176675.1 uncultured Clostridia bacterium
GGGTACGGTGGAGTTCAGACTTTTCAATAGCACCACCCACGCGGGCAAGCTCAAGGCGTACGTACAGTTTTGCCTTGCGGTAAACAATCAGGCTCTTGCGCAGAGGTCGGCTTCACCGAAGGTAACCGTTTCGGGCAACGAACGGTGCACATTCAGAACATGGCTTCTCCGCCTCGGACTTATCGGGGACGAATTCAAAACGGCTCGTCAGCACCTTTTGGCAAATCTCGACGGCGATATCGCTTGGCGGTATTCGGCATAAATCTAAAGGGCGGAAAGAAATTGAATAAATGACGGCAAACGCTCAAACCCCTTGAAAATAAAGACTTTTTCCGTTTGTCGTTATTATACCGGTAACAGCATTGTAACGCTACAATGCTTCTGAACAGTGGTTTTGACCTAAAAGTAGTATCAGAACATCTTGGGCACTGCGACATTGGCGTAACTGCCGATATTTATGCGGAAGTCCTGAGAGGTATGAAAGTCAAAACAGCGGAGCAGATTAAGCTTAAGCTAAAATAAAATCTCCCTGCACGAAACAGGGAGATTTGGTCTTTATTAGTTGTCCAAAAGTTGACCAAATTACTTTCAGATTTGCCCCAAACCGCATAACTGCGTGGTTTGTACGGGCTGAAATTATCTCTTTGAGAACTGAGGCGCACGTCTCGCAGCTTTGAGACCGTACTTCTTTCTTTCCTTCATTCTCGGATCACGAGTGAGAAAGCCTGCTTTTTTCAGAACGGGACGAAGCTCTTCGTTCACCTGAAGCAAAGCTCTGGACAGACCGTGACGGATAGCGCCCGCCTGACCTGTAACACCGCCACCGGCAACTGTACAAACGATGTCAAACTTGTCGGAATTTTCTGTAAGGATAAGGGGCTGCTTAACGATCAGCTTGAGAGTTTCGAGACCGAAATAGTCATCGATGTTTCTGCCGTTGATCGTGATATTACCGCTGCCTGCGTAAACTCTTACTCTTGCAACGGAGCTTTTTCTTCTGCCTGTTCCGTAAAAATAAGGCTGTTTAGATTCGTACATTTACTCCGCCTCCTTATATCTCGTAATTTTCGGGTTTCTGAGCTTCGTGACCGTGCTCTGCGCCCGCGTAGGTTCTAAGACGCTTCAGCGCTGCTCTACCCAATGTATTGTTGGGGAGCATACCATTTACAGCGATCATCATTGCTCTTTCGGGCTGATTCTTCATCATATCGCTGTACTTAATCTCTTTAAGACCGCCGATCCAGCCTGTGTGCCACTTGTAGGTCTTCTTCTCAAGCTTCTTGCCTGTGAGCTTAGCCTTTGCACAGTTGATGATAATAACATGGTCGCCGCAGTCCGCATGAGGAGCGAAAGTGGGCTTGTTTTTACCGCGGAGTATGGAAGCAGCCTCAGCGGCAACACGACCAAGTGACTTATCCGCAGCGTCAAGCACATACCATTTACGGCTGATTTCGTTTGCCTTAGGCATATAAGTTGACATAATCATTCTCCTTTTGATAATTTTTCCTCCCGTAAAAATAAGCATACCTAAGATACGGGAATTTGGTACGGGCAGAACAAATACAGGCAACTCAACACTGTATAAACATAAACGCCCGTCCGACGCAACATTGACAATTATACATGAAGAAAAAGCCAAAGTCAACATCCGAATTGCCGAATTTTTAAAATATATCCCGCATTCTCTTAAAATCTCTGCAAATTACTCTGTTTCTCTATGTTTCTCGCATTTCGTTTCATTTTTTCTTTAATCATAAATACTTCTGAAAACACTGTCGTATGCCCATGAAAAGTATTGCTTTTCCTTTTAAATTATGGTACAATTATAATATAATAGTATTGGTCAGTACTCGGTATATTCAGAAAACAAAAGCCGCGGAACAGCCGTACAATGAAAGGATATGCGAAATATGAAAAAAATCTTGTCGTTCGTTCTTTGCGCTGTTATAGCGTTTTCTGTTATAAGCGGAACGGTATTTACGGAAAGTCCTTTGGACATTTCCATAGTCTCCGAAGCCGCCGAGTACAACAAAACCATGCTGCCATACTGCTACCGAAAGCTCACCGACGAAGAAAAGCTCGCGTATCTGAAGCTTCGGACAGCTTTTATCGAATGCCGCGATTCGGTCGAAATAGAGATTCCTACCGTAACTGCGGATAAGCTTTCAAACATTCTGATGTATGCAGACGTGCTGACAAACTTTAATTATCCCGTCGGAGACAGCGCTTTTGAGTATTATTATTATGAAGAGACCTCAATGACAAGCGAGGTCATGTTCAAATATGTTTACAGCAAAAAAGACTACGATCTCATTATCAAAAAATCCGACAAGGCTGCGGAAAAGGTCATTTCAAAATTTACTGACAAAACTTCGGATTATGAAAAGATAAAGATAATACACGATTATATAATAGACAAAACCGTATATTACGACAACAACGCCAACAGCAGCATCTACGACGCTCTTGTCAATGGCAGCGCGAAGTGCGACGGTTACACACACGCTTTTGATTACATATGCACAAAAGCGGGAATACGCTCTGCGGTGGCTTACGGCTACGTAAAAGACCGCACCGACGAAAATGAATACCATGTTTGGAACAAGGTGTACTGCAATAAAAAATGGTACAATGTTGACGTTACATGGGACGACCCTGAAAGCAATCTTAAAGAAAACATGACCTACAAATATTTTATGGTCAGCGATAAGGTCATCGGAGCGGATCACGTTCAGTATGACAGAGGCTTCTATGTTCCCGCGGCGAAATCAAACGACGGGGACTATTATCAGAAATACGGTTTATATGCAAAAACGCTGACTGAAGTCAAGAATATTTTTGCGGATAAGATCGCCGAAGCAGTCAAAGACGGCAAGAGTTCCGTTACTGTGCGGCTCTCGGACAATGACCTTTACAATACCGTCACAAAACGTTTTGAAGATACTGACGACTTGTTTGACATTTTGAAAAGAGCGTCGCAGAAAACGGGCGGAAGGCTCGTTACCGACGGCTACTCCTATGAGGGAAGCGATGAAGGTATGTACACCTACACTATTTATTTTTATTATCCCAAAAGCAAGCTTTCGGACTACTATATAGACATCAAACAGGTAGACAGCGACACAATAAGCTTTCTTAAAGACCTTGGATTAAAAGTCGAATAATTCCTGTCCGAAAATGCAAACTGAACACATATCCCGCCGGTATTTTATACGGCGGGATAAATTTATATTATAAAATATCGCATATAATCCTTAATAAAACATTTCTTCGTCAGCAAGCCGCCTGCCGTAGGCGTAATTAACAATCAATGCTATTGTCTCTCTCATTGCGTAACGTTTCTATCTCATTGATTTTTAGAGAGCCTCCGCCGCGTTGTCGTTACGCGAGAAAAGCTCCTCCACCTCTGCTTTTAAAGCGGGATATTTCCCAAGATCGGGACTTTTCCCAAGCAGCTCCTTTGCAGCCCTTTGGCAGTCCGCAAGCAGCTCTCTGTCAGCGGCGATGTCCGCAAGCTTCAAGTCGGGCAGACCATGCTGACGGTTTCCGAAAAAGTCTCCCGCGCCTCGCATTTTCAGATCGTACTCCGAAATCTCGAAGCCGTCTGAGGTTTTCGTCATTATCTCAAGCCGCTGTCTGGACTCGTCGGTAACGTTTCCCGCTATCAGCACACAGTAGCTTTTGCTCTTGCCCCTGCCTACGCGCCCGCGGAGCTGATGAAGCTGGGAAAGTCCGAACCTGTCCGCATTTTCGATAACTATAATGTTTGCGTTGGGGACGTCCACACCGACCTCAACAACAGTTGTCGCCACAAGAATATCAAGCTCGTGAGCCTTGAATGCGGACATGACCTTGTCCTTTTCCGCAGCAGACATTTTTCCGTGGAGCAGTCCTGCCCGGTATTCGGCAAGGACAGTCTTTTTCAGTCCCTCCGCGTAACCCTTTGCCGCCGCAAGTTCGTTTTCGTTTTCCTCGATCATAGGGCAGACGATATACGCCTGTCCGCCCTCGTCAAGCTGTTTTTTGACAAAGCCCAACGCCCTGTCCCGAAGCTTTGAGGTGACGGCATATGTCTCGGTTTTCTGCCTGCCCTTTGGGAGCTCATTCAGTACTGATATGTCCAGATCGCCGTAGATGATAAGTGCAAGCGTACGTGGTATAGGCGTTGCCGACATAACCAGCTTGTGAGGATTTACCCCTTTTTCAGCAAGAGCCGAACGCTGCCCCACTCCGAAGCGGTGCTGTTCGTCGGTAATGACAAGTCCAAGGTTTCTGAACTCTGTGCTGCCAGAAATAAGCGCGTGAGTTCCTACGGCGACCATAAAGCCTCCCGACGCTATCTTTTCGGCAGTTTCAGTCCGCTGTTTTTTCGTCATTGAACCCATAACGCGGCACACGGATATCCCTAATGGTTCAAGCATTTCCGAAAGCGTTTTGAAATGCTGGGAGGCGAGAATTTCCGTGGGAGCCATAAGCGCAGTCTGGAAACCGTTTTTAGCCGCAAACAAAGACGCCGCGGCTGCAACCGCAGTCTTGCCCGAACCAACGTCTCCCTGCAAAAGCCTGTTCATGGGAGAACCGCCCTGCATATCGGCAATGATGTCTTCCACTGCGCGCTTCTGGGCGTTTGTCATCTCAAAAGGCAAAGACTTGCGGAATGTTTCCATATCCTTTGGGCGGTGGGACATTTTGCAGCTGTTCTCGGTGCGTGTGCGATTTTTTATCAGGATCATTCCCAATTGCAGACGGAGCAGCTCGTCGAAAGCAAGGCGGCGGCGCGCCACCTCAGCGGCGTGCTGATCCTTGGGGAAGTGTATGTTTTTCAGCGCATATTCAAGAGTGGACAGAGAATATTCCAGCCTTAGACTATCGGGCAGAGAATCCGCAAAAAAGATGTCGTCCGCATTGTCAAGCACCTCGGAAACATTCGTTGTGACCATTGCGGCTGTAAGTCCCTCGGTGAGCGGATAAACGGGACGGAGCAGGTTTTTCTCGTCCGCTTTCAGAACGGTTGGAGAATTCATTTCTTTTCGGGTAAAATTGCCGGATATTTTCCCGCTGAAAAGATATTCCTCTCCCTCGTGAAGAGCGTCGGCGGCGAAACGGTTATTATAGTAAACTATAGTAATGCGCGTGCCGTCGTTATCCTCGGCGAAAATTTTGTAAAGCACAAGCCCCTGCCTGATACGGGCGGCGGGATTCTTTTTCACCACCATAGCCTCTATGACCGCGTGTTCTCCGATCTGAGCAAACTCCGCAGACACCGGCTCGGAGTAGTCCGTGTAACGTCTGGGAAAGTGAAATATCAAGTCTTCGACTGTGGTTATACCGATTTTAGAATAAAGCTCCGCGCGTTTTTCTCCAACGCCTTTAAGCTCGCGAACCGGTGTGTTTTTGTTCATAGCGTTCTCCTTGAGTGTTGTTCGTGTTAATTAAAGCATATCAGCGTTTTCGCAGATTGTCAATAGTTTTGCGGTAAGCTTTATAAAAAATAAGTCCGCTCGTTACATAATAAAAACATATGACAACGATGGCTGTTATAAAAATTTCACGCTAAAATCTATTGCATAATTCTTTAACAAACAATTCCGCTATGGGTGAAAAGACCTGATATTTTTTCCAGATGATATACATTTTGGTTTCCAGAACAGGCTCAAGAGGACGGAAACACAATCCGCTTTCCGGACTTGTGTCCGCAAGCTTGTCAAAGGTCAGCATATAGCCAAGCCCCTCGCGGACAAAAACCGAGCCGTTATAACATAGATTCAGCGTACCCGAAAAGTTCAGCTTTTCCGCATTTTCGCCGCACCAGCGTGGAATGTCCACACGCATTGCCTGACGGGAGCATATCAGCGGCAGACCGTATAAGTCCTCCGCACGAATTGTTTTCTTTTCCGCCAGCGGACTGTCACGCCGCATAATAACGCCCCACACGTCCGCGCCCTGCACTTCAAGATAGTTGTACTTGGAAAGGTCGGGAGGCTCCACAATAAACGCAAGGTCAAGCAGTCCCCTGTCCAGCTTTTCCGCCACCTGTTCGGTGTTGCCGCTTGAAAGGTGATATCGCAGCATTGGGTACTTTTCTGTAAAAGCCTTTACCGCCTTTGCAAGGTATTTTATAAGATAAGATTCGGCGCAGCCAATGTAAATATCGCCGCCGTTTATTTCGTTCAGCGCGCTAAATTCGGCGACGGTCTTGTCCGTCATTTCAATGATATCCTCGGCGCGCTTTCGCAGGAGCATACCCTCGTCGGTAAGCCGAAGTCCGTCGTTTTTGCGGATAAAAAGCTTTTTTCCAAGCTCCTCCTCCAGTGCTTTCATTTCCTTTGAAAGGGACGGCTGAGAAACATGCAGACTTTCCGAAGCGCGAGTCATATTTTCCTCACGGGCAATCTCCAAAAAATATCTTAATGTACGCAGTTCCATTTTTATCATCTCCCATGCTAAATTGTACTGCCTGTACTTTTTCGACAGACTGAGGCGATACTGCTCAAATAGAGGTATTGCCCTAAATGAGACCGGTCAATTCGTCGATTATCGGTCGGAAAATTCTTTCTACCGTATTATTTGAAAATGGATTTGACAGATTTGCGGTTTTCAGTAAATTAAAATAGGATTTGCTTCCTCCCGCTCGGCAAAGCTTCATATAATCTTCCCATGCACGCTTGCAGTCATTTTTCATTTTACCGTAAAATTCATATACGCTGACCTGCGCTATGTCATACTCTATATAGTAAAACGGACTTTCAGAAATGTGCGTTTGGTATGGGAAAAACATTCCGCTTTCAACAGTTTTTTTATCTGGCTTTGCCCAAGGCGTATACTTTTCACACAGGTCTGCCCACAGCCGGCAGATCTCTTTTCTCGACCTGTTTTCCATATTGTATACAGTATGCTCAAATTCGTCCACAGCACAGCGGTACGGCATGTTTTCAAGCTGCTGCATAAGATGAGCCCTTATATATTCCTTTTCCTTTCCGCCCACAAACATATTAAGATAAGGGTACATAAAATGCTCCATTGTCTTTGAATGTATTTCGTTTACAGACGGCGAGGAGCGATGCATTTCATACAGGGGCTGATTTATTGCGGCGGTCCGGAAAGCAAAGCCGTGACCCAATTCGTGAACAAAATATCCCATTTCCATTCCGTCACCCGAATAGTTGGCTATAATAAACGGTAGCTTCTCCACAGGGATCATACAGCAGGTAAACAGGTTTTTCCGCTTATTTTCCCTCGGCTTTAAATCGTACAATTCTTTTTCAACGACTTCCTTAATGTATTCTCCTGTTTCCTCGGACATATCTTCAAACATATTCTTAACTGCCGAAACAAGGGCTTTAGAATCCTCCAAAATTGATTTTTGATATCTCAGATCAATTCCGCTTTGCTTTATTTCGCTGCATATCGGAGTAATAAAGCGGCATATATCATTTCTGAAATTTCTTAATTCTTCGGACCCGTAATCATATCTGTTTTGAGCGGCATAACCAAGCTCAACATAACTTTTATAACCCAAACTTTCAGCAAGACGAATGCGGGTCTCAATAAGTCTGTCAAAAATCCCGAACAGTTCGTCGCCGTCGATATTAGGACATGCCATTATCTTTTTGTACTGCATTTTCAGCTGTAATTCCTCTGATTTCAGCCTTAAGCTGTCGGGATTTTTTGCGGGCTTTAAGCTGCCTGTCCTCCGAAAAATCATTTCCCCGAATTCTTTTTCGAATTCTTCCGCATATGGAGAGTTCCTTACGATCAGATCGCATTCGTCCCTGACGGCATATATTTCGGGTTCATTAAGATTTTGCATTTCTACTTCCTTCGCACTCTCTGCAAAATCTATCCCGGACAAATAACGTATATAAATAATTTGCTCTTTGTATTCCATATGTTCTATTTCTTTTTTCATATCCAACCACACGCTGCGTATTTCTTCATATGACAAAGCGTTTAAAAGCCTGTTTCTGTAAATATATAAATTATTTTTTATACCCTCATAATCGGGACGTTCATATATTAGCTGTGAAAATTTCATATTTACCTCCTATGGAAACACTGACTAAAATGCTCTTAAAAAATTTATAATTTTACAAATGGCTATGGGTGGCAGCTTTTCAGGCGCTGTAAACGGGGAAAAATCCTTTGATCAGCAATTTCCTACACCAATTATACCGCAAAGCATTATTCTTGTCAAGAATAATGTAAAATAAAAAGCAGGTATTAGACATATATCAAAAAGCGTGATATACTAATATCGGAACACAAAGGAGGCGTTTAAAATGGCGAAAGCGTCCGACAGATACGACGTTATTTTTCAAAATCTTTCCGACGCGGGCTGTGATTTGGAGACATCTGAAAGGTGTACGGAGCTTATTCTTGCGGGGAAATGCGAACAGGCTCTTGCGCTGATAAGGTTCCGGAAAAAACGTCTGCTTGAAGAAATTCACAAAAATCAAAAGCAGGTGGATAGTCTCGATTTCCTTGTCTATACGCTCGGAAAGTCGGAGGGAAAGTCCACCTATCAATCAAAGAAAGGTCGGTAATTATTATGGCAAATACTGAAAAACTTGAACTTACAAATGAGTGGGATAAAACTTTCCCGAAAAGCGAAAAGTTAAATCACAGCAAGGTAACTTTCCGCAACCGTTATGGAATAACTTTGGCAGCGGATATGTATGTACCGAAAAATTCGGTCGGCAAATTTGCGGCAATTGCCGTCTGCGGACCGTTCGGTGCGGTAAAAGAACAGTCTGCGGGATTGTATGCTCAAACAATGGCGGAACGCGGCTTTCTGACAATAGCATTTGACCCGTCCTTTACCGGTGAGAGCGGCGGTACACCGCGATATATGGCATCTCCGGACATTAATACCGAGGATTTTCAGGCTGCGGTGGACTTCCTTTCAGTGCAGGAAAACGTCGATCCCGAACGTATAGGCATAATCGGTATTTGCGGCTGGGGAGGAATGGCTTTGAATGCAGCTGCCCTTGACACCCGCGTAAAGGCAACGGTTACGTCCACAATGTACGATATGAGCAGAGTAAACGCCAACGGATATTTCGATAACGAAAACAGCGAGGCAGTGCGTTATGAAAAGCGTAAGGCTTTGAACGCTCAGCGTACCGCCGACTATAAAAGCGGCAGCTACGAGCTTGGCGGCGGAGTTGTTGACCCTCTGCCCGATGACGCTCCTTTCTTTGTAAAGGATTATCACGCCTACTACAAGACCGACAGAGGCTATCACCATCGTTCGCTTAATTCCAACGGCGGCTGGAACAAAATAGGCTGCATGTCCTTTGTAAATCAACCTATTCTTCAGTACAGCAATGAAATACGCAGTGCGGTACTGGTCATTCACGGCGAAAAGGCGCACTCCTGTTATTTCAGCAAAGACGCTTTCACTAATATGATAAACGGCAATCCCTGTCCCGAAAACAAGGAACTGCTTATTATTCCCAACGCCGTTCATACCGATTTGTATGACAGGACGGATATTATCCCCTTTGATAAATTGGAGCGGTTTTTTAATGATAATTTGAAATAATTAATACAAAAATATAGGAGGAATTGTTATGCATAATAATATACCTAAAATAGCTCTTGGCGCATGGTCATGGGGAATGGGCGCAGCGGGAGGCGATACGGTTTTCGGTAATCATTTGACATCAGATGAATTAAAGCCGGTATTTGATAAAGCGCTGGAATTAGGTTTGAACGTTTGGGACACTGCGGCGGTTTACGGCGAGGGTACTTCAGAAATGATACTCGGAGGGTTTATTAAAAATATATCACGCGAGGAAGTAATAATATCCACAAAATTTACTCCTCAAATAGCGGAGGATTCTTACGAAGCAATGCAGAAAATGCTTGATGGCAGCAAAAAAAGGCTGCATACCGATACGGTCGATATTTACTGGATACACAATCCTATGGATGTGGAAAGGTGGACACCGCAGATAATCCCGCTTGCGAAAAGCGGACAGATAAAGTCTGTTGGTGTTTCAAATCATAACCTTGCGGAGATAAAGCGCGTGAATGAAATTCTTAATGCGGAGGGGCTGTCAATATCCGCAGTACAGAATCATTTCAGTCTTTTACACCGTTCTTCCGAAAGGGCAGGAATACTTGAATACTGCAAGGAAAACGGAATTGTTTTTTATTCGTATATGGTTCTTGAACAAGGTGCGCTCACGGGAAAATACAACGTTAAAAATCCTTTTCCCGAAAACAGCGGGCGGGGCGAGGCTTATAACATAGCCTTGCCTAAGCTGGAACTTTTGGTGAATGAACTTGAAAAAATCGGAAAGAAATATGCGGCAAGTCCCGCACAGGTCGCAACGGCTTGGGCGATAGCAAAGGGAACTGTACCAATAATCGGTGTTACTAAGGTAAAACAGGTTGAGGAAGCGGCGCAAACGGTAAAAATACAGCTTGCCGACGAAGATATACGCTGTCTTGAAAAGCTTGGCGATGAAACAAATATCGACGCTCTCAGAGAATGGGAAAAGGAGATGTGAATAATGACAGCAGACGAAGTAATAGCAGGCTTCTGTGATGATCCCCCAGAAAATGCGGAGCGTGACGAATACGCTCAGGAGCTTTTTCAGGAGGCAATAAAAGTCGGCATGGAGCTGAACAATCATTACCATTCTCCCGAGGAGATACGTGAAATTATGGGACGGTTAACAGGCAGAAAAATTGATGATAAATTCCGGCTGTTTCCGCCGTTCTACACAGATTTCGGCAAGAATATAAAAATCGGCAGGGACG
>CAMWRN010000061.1 GCA_947176675.1 uncultured Clostridia bacterium
CTTCAAAAGTAAGGCTGCCGCCCGATGTGGTTTTCCAGTTGTTATGGAACTGATCGTAGAAGTCCTTCTCCACAACCTCGAAGCCCTCGGAGGAGGTCGCCGTAATATCCGCCGCGCTGAGCATTTTAGCATTTGCGAAATAATCCTTTGTAGGACCCTCCGCAGCAAACGCCGACGGTTCATCGGTTATCTCGTCAAGACGGTCGTAAACGCCGTCCAGATAGCGTGAAACTATCTGACCGATAATATCATGACCTGCGTCATTGGGGTGGATATTGTCGGGAGAAATGTCCCTCCACACAAGATTACCCGCCGCAACTTCGGGATATACCGCGTCATGGTAGCTGAGCATTGGCAGATCGTAAGCCTCGCCTATCTCCTTGTGAACGTCCTGCAAGCTTGTGCCGTCCTCCATAGTGGTGAACAGAAGCATTACCGCAGGGTTGCTGTCGCAGGACAAGATCTTCCGCACAAGGCTGTCGTAGGAGTACTTATTCATAGTTTTGTCCGTGTCGTTTACGGAGAACTCCACGATTACCGCGTCCGGCTTGTAGGACAACAGCTGCTCGTCCACACGGTGAACGCCAAGATAGCTGTTAGTGCCGCCGATTCCCGCATTTACGAAATTAACGGTAGTGTCGGGGAACTTTGTCATCCACCAGTTATAGAACAGCGAAGCATAGCAGCTTGACGTTGAGGAAGCCGAACTTCCCTGTGTGATAGAACCGCCGATAACGCCGATAGTAACCTCCTCGCCGTTCTGCGCCTTCTTCATCGCATGAGCAAGCCGCGCAAGATTTCCCTCATTCATGATCGCCCTGCCGTACATTTTATCCGACACTCCTTCTTCAAGATTTACGGGTACGCCCGCCTCCGCCGCGTTTGGGTCTGCCGCCGTTGTGACAGCAACAGGCGTGTTTGCGGAGACGCTTTCGGAAATGCTTTGTGTCACATCCCCGTCCTCTGCGGGATTATTATTGCAGGCAGCGAACACAGCCGCGCACATTGCCGCCGCCGCAAGCGCGGACAATTTTCTTTTGTTTACGATTTTCAAAAACATCATTCCTTTTTATATTAATAATTTATTTACATATCCGATCTGTGCCTAAATCGACTCCAGATATCCCGTCACAAAAACCGCCGCGGAATTGCAGTATATCGCCGATTCGTTGGTGGAATAGCTGTACAGTATATCGTAGTAGCACTTTGCGGGAGGAGCGCCTTTGGGGATATTCCACTGTGTAAAATTGTCCTCCGCATTTTTATTCGGACCGCACACCAGAAGTCCCGGAACAGGAGCGTCCGTATCGCCCGCCTCCGAGGGGCGGTGATGAGGGTGCATGACCGACTTGAATCCGAAGCCTGTAACATAGCATATATCCATCGGATTTTTTCCGAGAATGTAGTTGACCTGTTCGCAGACGGTCTGAAGATATTCGTCACATTTAAAAATTTTATGCGCAAGAATAAGTACGATACTGTCCGTCATTGAGTACATATTGCTTCCGCGTATGTAGTCCTCCGCGGATTTTGCCGTACCATAGCCGCTTTTTCGGCTCAGGCTGTAGAGGTTATCCGCTCTTATCCTTAGCTGGAGCTTTATGGACTGTTCCACAAGCTCATTTTTCGGCTGACTTCCGAAAAGGTACGCCGCCGCACCGAACCCGCCGTTCGCACGGTTTGTAAATCCTGTCGCGTTCACATGATCGTAAAGAGCAAGTATCTTGTCATGGAAAGCCTTGTCGCCCGTTGTTTCATACAGCTCGCATACCGCCCAGAACATCTCGTCGTCGGGATCATCGTCGTAGAAGTCTCCTGCCGCGTTTACCGCCGTAGTCGGCGGAGGTTCAAAAGGTTCGTAATGAGGATTGTTTATGAGCCATATCCAAGCGTTAAGGGACGCTTCGTTCATTTTGCCGGAAAACTCCTCGTCGAAATCGCGAAACACTCTTGAAGCAAGTGACATCACCGCGCAGAAGCAGGTCGTAGCCTGATGTGATTTCGGGAAAACAAACTGTTCCGTAAGGTCGTCTTCGGGCATAATTATAGGTACCGGTTTTATCGACGAGACTTTGTGGTAAACGCCGCCGTCCCGCGCCTGCATTTTGAACAGCCATTCCAGTCCCACGCGGCATTCGCTGAGAATGTCCGGAATACCGCTTCCCGATTCGGGAATGCCGACGCTCTCACTGAAGCCTTCCGGGAACAGCTTGTAGGCGTACAGAAGATGTCCGAGAGTAACACATGTGCAGACAGCGTACTTGCCGTAACCGCCTGAATCGTGCCAACCTCCGCTTACGTCCAGACGCTTTGCCGGAGAGTCAAACATCTGCACAAGCTCCGTGTGGCATGGTCCGTGAGCATATTCCCCCGCAAATCGTTTGTCAAGCTGAGCACATCTGTTGTAGTAAAGTCCTTTCAGCAAAGCATTTTTCAGTTCACCGTAAGGCTTTTCGGATATGCTGAAAATATTAGAGCGCCGTCTGCCGACGCGTATATAGTATCTGCCGCAGCGGTCAAAAGCGGAAAAATCCAGGATCGAAACGATATCCGCAGAATTACTGTCTGAAACCGTGGCAGAAACAGCAGCCTCAAAAACAGTTTTACCTGTTAAAGCGTCCGCGATGCAGAAATCATCCGCAACGCCTGCGAATACAGCAGTTTTGGACATGGCACGGCAATATCCCAGTTGATTCAGAATAATTTTTTTGTTCATAGGCTGCCCTCCTCTCCGGATATCCTTGTGCGCCGGTGTTGCGCTGAAATGAAAAAAGTTCGGTCTGATTTGTTATATAATAATTATATACTATTTTATGCACAAAAGTGATAAGCTTTTTCATAGTTTTTTTTACGTATTTGTTAAATTGACTTAGCGCAAAGAAAAAAATGGTATATTTTTGTGCAAAACGCACATTAGAGAGGGGCTAAAATTTCTTAACTGTTGGTTGACTTTTTTGACTGATTTTGCTATAATTATATTGCAAATATATTGACTCAGCAAAAATAAAATAGGAGGTTATTTAATGAAAAACACCAAAAAAATTCTTGCGGGAATCATGGCTCTTACCATGACTGCCGGATTCGCTGCCTGCAGCAGTGGCGATGATCAGGGCACAATCAACGGAGGAAACGGCGGAGGCGGAGAAGCTGGGTCACTACTACTTCTGAAGCTGTTACCACAACGGCTGCTACAGTTGCAATAAACGAAGAGGGTCTTAAAGAAGGCGAAGATGAAGTCCTTGCAAACGCTATGTCCCAGCTTCAGGACGTAGAGCTTGAAAATAAAGAAATCAAATGGCTTGCCCATTACGATATTAACCCTTCGGGCAACGGCGCGTCCAAATCGGTTGCGCTTGAAATGTTCGAGCAGAAATACGGCGGTTCTGTTAAATTCTATCAGACTACATGGGAGAACCGTTACAATGACCTTTCTACATACGTTCTCGGCGGTGAGGGTATCGACTTCTTCCCCGGCGACGACGTTTACAACTACCCCAAGGGAATCATCAGCGGAATGTTCCAGCCCGTTGACGACTATGTTGATATGAACTCTGCAATATGGCAGAACACCAAAACTGCTATGGAGATCTTCAACTTCGGCGGCAAGCACTTCCAGTTCGTAACAGGCGTTGAGGCTGAGGAGATCGTTATTTACAATAAGGCTACCATCGAGGCTAACGGCTTCGACGATCCGTGGGAGATGTACAAGGAAGGTACATGGAACTGGGATAGCTTCAAGAGCATGCTTCAGGACTTCGTTGACGAAGAGAACGATCAGTGGGGTCTTGACGGCTACTGGTCTGAAAACGCACTTCTCTGCTCAGGCGGCGTTCCTACTGTAAGCGCAGTTGATGGACAGCTTGTCTGCAATCTTAACGACGCAGGCATGGAAAAAGAGATGAACTTCCAGTACGACCTGTTCACAAGCGGACTTATTTTCCCCAGAGAGCAGTTCTCCTGGGCTGAACAGCCTCAGATGATGGGCGAGGGCAGACAGCTCTTCTACATTATCGGACCATACGCTGTAAGATCAGACCCTGCTACATGGACGACAAAGATCGAACCTGAAAATCTGGGTATCGCTCCCGTTCCGTCCCCCGCAGGCTCCGACCCGTATCAGGTAGCAAAGGTAAGCGGCTTCGCTCTTTGTAAGGGAGCTTCTAACCCTCAGGGCGTTGCTCTGTTCTCCGAGTGCAATATCATAGGCGCTGTAGACGAGGGTGCGGCTGCTATCTCCGAAAGAAAGGCTCTTGACGACTATCAGTGGTCGCAGGAGATCTTCGATCAGCTTGAGGAGATCAACAATCTTGCAAAGCAGTATCCCGTATACGACCTTGCTTCCGGCTGCTCCACCGATATCGCTTCCTACACAACACAGGGCGGCGACAACGTTGGTACAAGAGCTGCAATGCACGGTACAGACTGGGCTACTACAAGAGAATCTATTGCTGACACGATCATTATGCTTGTTGACGAGGTTAACACTGAGCTCCAGGCTAAGGTTGCTGAGCTTTAATCGAAAACGTTTTACGGCTGCCGGACAAATATCCGGCAGCCGTAATCATTTGAGAAATGCAAGAACGATCAGCGCTGCACCGCAGAGCCACCCAAGGTTTATCTTTAGCGAGGACGATATTTTCCGTCCCAGCTGACAACCGAGGGATATGGACATAAGTCCCGCGGCAAATGAAACGACCGCAAGCAAGGGGACGTTCAGACTGTCAAGTCCCGCACTTACACCCGTGACAAGGGAGTCCGCCGAAAGAGCGGCTGCAAGAGCCACAGCCTCACGTGGGGAGATGCTCTTGGAATTATCCGCGTCGGCAGCAGTGCCGTCGAAAAAAAGCACTGCGGGATTCTGAGCTTTGCCGCCGTTTTTCAGACGTTCTGCAAGACGCTTGAAGTATCCCTGAAACAGGTTGAACAGTCCCAGAAGTATCAGCAGAATAAAGGAGACCGCTCCGCAGACCCTTTCGGGAATGAACTTTCCTATCAGGTCGGCAAACGCCGCCGAGCAGGACAGGAACAGCGCTCCCGTAAAGCTGATTATCACCGAGGACTGAGCGGGTATCTTTATTCCCGCCGCCCCTATGCCCACAGCGGCAGCAAAACCGTCAGTGCAGACTGCCGCCGTCAGAAGAAGAATTTTAAGCATTGTCAACCACTTTCTCTAAGTATTCTCCTTGACAGTTTATGAAAAAAGTGTAAAAATGTGATTGACTTAACGAACGATTTGTGGTATCCTTATAATATGCTTTTGGCAGCGAATCCGAAGCATTTCGCGGTGTATCCGCCGAATCTGTCCCGCCGCGAAGCTTTGGTACGCGCTGCCGTGTTTGGACGGTCTCATACTAAAATCTAATTGAAAAATTGAACAAAAGCCTGCATATAAGCGGCTTTGTGACAATTTTTTGTCTGCACTTTTATTGGATTTTAGGCTTAGAGGATCGGAGTAATTGTGTCGGATTGCCCCTTCATATTAAATAATTTGTTTCAAAACGGAGGTGCGTTTTTATGCCGTTAAAGGATAAGGTATTGGCCGTCCTGGAAGAAAATAAGGGAAAAAGCGTGTCGGGCAGCAATATTGCCCGCAGTGTAGGCATGACAAGGAGCGCGGTATGGAAAGCTGTTAAAACTCTTCGTGAGGAAGGATATTCCATATGCGCTGTGACAAACAGAGGATACTGTCTTTCCGAGGAAAGCGACTTTTTAAGCGAGCAGTCTATTGTCCCTAACCTGAAAACAAAGGCGTTGGGAAGAAAGATCGACGTGTTCAAAACGATAGACTCAACAAATAATTTTGCAAAAAGCCTTGCACAGCTCGGAGCAGTCCACGGCACAACTGTGATATCCGAAGTCCAGACGCAGGGCAAGGGACGAATGGGCAGAGATTTCTATTCTCCCATGGGTATGGGAGTCTACATGAGTGTAATAATCCGTCCCAAGCTTTCTGTCGAGCACTCGCTGCTTATCACGTCCTGCGCCGCGGTAGCGGTTGCGGAGGCTGTGGAAAGGGTCGCCGAGATCGACTGTAAAATCAAATGGGTAAACGATATTTATGCAGGCGGAAAAAAGCTTTGCGGAATACTGACCGAAGCTTCGGTGGACGTGGAGCAGGGCGGTTTGGAGTATGCGATAGTGGGTATGGGAATAAATGTGCAGAATGTTACATTCCCCAAAAATCTTGCGGATACGGCAACGTCAGTGCGGCTTGAGACAGACAAGCCCGTGTCAAGGAGCGTTCTGACCGCAGAGATACTGAACTGTCTTGAGGAGCGTCTTGAAACGATACGGGACAAGAGCTTTCTCGACGAGTACCGCAGACGTTCAAACGTCATAGGAGAGCGGATCGAGGTTACGCACAACGACGTTTCCGAGCAGATGGACTGCACAGGCATCGACGAGATAGGCAGACTTCTCGTCCGACTTGACAGCGGCGAGGAAAAGGCTCTAACGTCGGGAACAGTAAGGATAGTCGATAGTGAAAAGCAAGAAAATCAGGATTAAATTTCGCAAAAAGAATAAAGAACCGCTGTCACAAAATGGTGATCTTTGTGACAGCGGTTTTTTATTCGGCGTCGGCAGCAAGATAAGTTTGTACGGACGGTGAAAGAAGCGGCTCAGTAAAACCGCCTTCTCCAGCAAGAGAAATATCTCCGCCGATTAGTCTGTCGCCTGACATCATCATCGTTGCTGTAACGTTTTCCGGGTGGTCGGGATAGTTCAGTACCTGATAAGTAATGACCGTTACAGGCTTCCCTTGATATTTTTCCAGGTCGAACCCCTGCTGCTTCTGTAAAGCGGCGTATTCGGCGTACACCTCGTCGGTGACCGAGGGTACGGTTACTTCCTCCTTGGAGATCGGTTCCGGTTTGACTATCCAGCCCTGGGCGTTGAGAAATTCGATACGTTCGGCATTTGCCGCCATTGTGAACATCTTGTCGGCTTCGGTTTCCTCTTTGGCTTTGGAAAAGAAAAACAGCGCAGCGGCTGCTGCAGCCGCAAGGATAATAAATAAAAATATTTTAATTCCTTTTTTAGATGAACCTTTGCTCACATTAAACAGCTCCTTTGCAGGTTTTGTTTAATATTTATGCAGGCAAGTCCGCAAAAAGTACAGGTTGTCGGGAATAATGCTGTGTCATAAAAAATATTACGGCATAGATTGGTAATAAGGGGAAATTTAAGTCCCTTTGTACTTAATACACTTTAAGGAGTAAAGCTATGGATACAGCAAAGACGCTGTTTAATATGCGCGAGGGAAGCTCGGCAACCGTCAGAAAATTGCTTAACGAGGGCGGAATGCGCCGCCGCTTGCAGGATATAGGTCTGATCGAGGGTACGTCCGTTCTGTGTCTGCAAAGAAGCCCCGCAGGAGACCCTATCGCCTACCTGATAAGGGGAGCGGTTATCGCGCTTCGCGAAGAGGACAGTTCAAAGGTTATCGTAGAGTAAAAAAACCGTCCCGCTGCGGGTAATTCCGAAACGGGACGGTTTTCATATCATATTGAATTTACGGCTCGATCCGCATTATTCCATGGCGTCGATCTGCTCGTTGAACTCATTGATGTAAATTTCAACAACGTCAAGAAGAGACTCACGGGTGGTAGCCCATTCATGACCTTCAAACGCCGCGCGGATACCGTACTCGCCGCTGTCGAGAATATCAAAAAGATCTGTGGGACAGCCGGAATGGATATCGTATACAGGGTTCTTTCTGGCAAGCTCGGTAATGGAAGCGTGCATCTCGATCATTTCATCGCTCCAGCCGTAGTCGTTGCGGCGCTTGTCAAGAGCGATCTCCTGAGTCTGAGGATCGGCGTTTGCGGCAAGGATACACTCCATAAATCTCATAACGCCTTCGGGATTCTGGGCGCCCTTACAGAGCATATAAGCTTCAAGTCCCGCAGGTACGCTGTACTCGGAAGCTTCGGGATCCTTGGGCAGCGGAACGAACATAACGTTCTCCTGATCGCCGAACGTAGCCGACCATACTTCGGGAGCAGATTCAAGAACATACATACCGCCGATGTAGAACAGTTCTCTTCCCTCGCCGATGAACTCGGGGTGTTCTGTCCAGCTGAACAGACTCTTGTCGAGAACAAGACCCGACGTGTTTAGTCCGTACATGAAATTCATAACTCTTTCGAGGTTGGGGTCGTTAAGATTGTGCACAAGCTTGCCGTCCTTCAGTTCAACTGACGGTACTCCGCTTGTGAGCATGATAGGCTGTTCGTTGAACCAACCGTCCAAACCGTACTGATCCTGCGCTGGATCCACAAAGTCTGTCAGCATGCTCTTGAACGTATCCCAGTTCCATTCGTCTTTGGCAAAAAGCTCTGCGGGATCGTCAAAACCCATAGCTTCAACGGTTCCTCTGTTGTAAACGACAACTTGACCCAGCGTGGACTGAGGGCAGATTATATAGTGCCTGCCGTTTACAATGAACATATCGTTAAGGTCTTTCCACTCTGCCCAAAGCGGATTGCTCCAGTCGATGTAGTCATCGTAAGACTCGAACTGACCGTTAGGAATACCTTTTGGGAAAGAGTCCAGATCGCCGGCTGCAATAAAGTCAACGCCCTCACCGCCGATGATCTTTGTGGACAGATCGTTGAAACGGTTCTGCCAAGTGGTTTCGATATACTCGATCTCGCCGCCGTACTTCGTCTCGAAAAGCTCAAGCGAAAGAGCCTTTGTGTTGCCTGAAGTCGTTGCGTGGAACGGGTCGTAGAACGAGAACCACTTGATGGTTTTGTTTTCCAGTTCGCCGGTAAGCTGATCGGCAACATTGCTGATCTGTTCCTGATCTTCCTGGGAAAGGGTCTCGCTGTTGATTGCCACCGTAACGGCAGGAGCAGTGGTCACAGCCGCCGTGGTCTCAGCAGGTTCGCCGTCGCCCGAACAAGCGGAAAGTGAACCGACAACGGATACTGCGGTAAGACCCGCAAGAATTTTTTTGATATTTTTCATACAAAACGTCCTTTCGGATAATAATGAAATCGTTCACACTAATATTATACCAAAAAATGAAAACCTGTGTCAACGTTTACAGTAACATTTTTATCAACGCTTGTTTGGACATTTTGCACAATTCGAAACTGTTAGTTGTCGTTGCCGGACTGCTTTCCGCCAAGATAAATTCTTGGAACGCGCTTGCTGATGCCGCATACTATCTCATAACCGATAGTGCCGCAAGCCTCTGCAAGATCATCGGCAGTAATGGACTCATTGCCGTCCGATCCGATGAGGATAACCTCGTCACCCTCGGAAACGCCGTCGATACCTGTAACATTGAACACCATCTGATCCATGCATATCCTGCCAATACCCTTAGCACGCTTGCCTTTGATAATAGCCGCGCAGTTACCGGAAAGCTGTCTCGGATATCCGTCCGCATAGCCGCAGGGAACAGTGGCTATGACCTCGTCATCCTTTGCGATATAGGTCCTTCCGTAGCTTACGGAGTCACCCTTGTGTATGGTCTTGACCTGCGACACAACAGTTTTCAGACTCATTACAGGCTGGAGTGCAACAGGAATATTCATGGCATAAGCGGGTCTGAGACCGTACAGCAGGATACCCAGACGAGCCAAAGTGCTTCTGCTGTCGTAGCAATATACCGTTGCCGCGCTGTTGAGGAAGTGTATCTGATTGAATTTAACGCCGAGACGTTCGGCAGCGTTTACCGCAGCTAAGAATTTTTGCTTCTGTTCCTCTGTAAATGTGATATCATCGTCCAAACGGCTGTCTGCGGCGGCAAAGTGGGTAAAAATGCCGTCAATGGAAATATTAGGCATAGCAGCAATTTCGGCAATAAGCTCCGCGCATTCTTCAGCATCATCAGCGTTAAGACCGACTCTGCCCATGCCCGTGTCGACCTTGATGTGCACCCTTATCGGCTTTGAAGCCTTTTGTGAAAAAGCTTCTGCGTTTTCGCGGGATACTACCGCAGTGATAATATCGTTTTCAGCGAGAACGTCCGCATCTTCGGGACTGCTCCAGCCGAGAATAAATATGTCGCCCTTGCAGCCGCCGTTTCTGAGTCTGAGAGCCTCTTCAATGTTTGATACGCAGAAGAAGTCCACGCCCATATCCTGATACAGATTCATCAGCGGAAGATCGCCGTGACCGTAGCCGTCCGCCTTTATCACACAGGCGGGTTTGGTAAAGCCGTCGTAAAGAAAGCCTTTCAGTGAGGAAAGATTTCTTTCCGCCGCGTCAAGGTTGATCTCTGCCCGAATGCGATTTAAAAACTCTTTTTTCATTTTGAATGCCGCGTCCCGTTAAACGTTTCCGGCATAAAGCCTGAGCAGTATGACGCATTAGCTTTTAGGGACGCTCCTCCTTTCAAATTTGTTAAATGTGTCAAATTTATTACAAATATCGGGTTGCTGTTGTAAAAACGAAATATTTGTGCTATAATAATTCAGTAATCAATAAGCAGACAAAAATATAAAAACTGCAAAAATCAAATAAATATTTTGAAATGGGGATATTAT
>CAMWRN010000062.1 GCA_947176675.1 uncultured Clostridia bacterium
TCGCAAATATGCACGACAGTACGATACCCGACCTGACTAAGGAAAGAACTATGGGTTCGGTGCTTTTCGGCGGACGCTACCGTTTGATCGACTTCCCGCTCTCCAATATGGTGAACAGCGGTATCGACGAGGTAGGCGTTATAACAAAGTCCAACTACCAGTCCCTGCTTGACCACTTGGGAAGCGGCAGAGAATGGGATCTGGCAAGAAAGATCGGCGGTCTCCACCTGCTTCCGCCGTTCAGCCACGTTCAGAGCGGTATGTACCGCGGCAGACTGGAGGCTCTCTACGGCGTATGGAACTTCATAAAGACCTCCAATGCCGACTATGTGGTGCTTTCCGACTGCGACGCTGTAACAAGTATTGATTTCTCGAAGGTAGTTGATTACCACATAGAAAACGGCGCGGACATCACCGCAGTGTACGCAAAGGACGTTATTACCTCCGAGCAGGCTCAGAATGCTACGGTATTCAGCATAAACGACGACGGCAGAGTGGTTGACGTTCTGCTCAATCCACACATCAGCGGCGCGTGCAATATTTCTCTGAATATGTTCATTCTATCAAAGGAATTCCTTAAAAACATCGTTCTTGAAGCGGCTTCAAAGAGCCTGTACAGCTTCGAGCAGGCAATACTCCAGGGCAGGACTCATGAGTACAAGATCATGGCATACCGTCACGACGGCTTCTTCTGCAAGATCACTTCCATGGAGACTTTCTACAAGGCGAATATGTCCCTGCTCAACAGTGACAATCGCTCCAAGCTGTTCCCCGAAAACAGCCCCGTTTACACCAAAGTACGCGATAACCCGCCCACAAAATTCGGTATCGGCGCAAGCGTTAAGAATTCTCTTATCGGCGACGGCTGTATTATCGAGGGTACGGTTGAAAACTGCGTGATCTTCCGCGGAGTAAAGGTCGGCAAAGGCGCTGTAGTCAAGAATTCTATCCTCATGCAGGATACTTCTATCGGCATAAAGTGTGATATCAATAATGTTATTACCGATAAAAACGTTAAGATCAGCGATATGAGAATGCTTACAGGTTCTCAGAACTACCCGCTGTTCTTAGGCAAGGGCGCGGTCATCTAAAAGCATTACGAGAGGAAATAACCTCTTGCAACTAATAGGAAAGGACTTGTTATCTATGATAAACATTTTATACGCGGCGTCGGAAGCTGTTCCTTATGCCGCTTCGGGCGGACTTGCAGACGTTGCGGGTTCTCTTCCCCGCGCGCTCAACGATGCGGGACAGGACTGCCGCGTGGTTCTTCCGCTTTACAAAAACGTTAAGCCTGAACTCCGTTCGTCGCTTGAATTTATCACAAACTTCACCGTTGACGTTGGCTGGCGCAGACAGTACTGCGGCGTGTTCAAGGGCGTAATAAACGGCGTTACCTACTATCTGCTGGACAACGAATACTACTTCGGCAGAGACGGTCTCTACGGTTTTTATGATGACTGCGAGCGTTTCGTGTTCCTTTCGAGAGCTATCATGGAAATGCTCAAGCACATCGGCTGGAAACCGGAAGTAATCAACTGCAACGACTGGCAGACCGCGCTTGTTCCCGTTTACTACAACGTGTTCTACAAATATCAGTACGGCTATGATAACATCAAGACCGTATTCACTATCCATAATATCCAGTATCAGGGCAAGTACGGCATGGAGGTCCTCAATGAGGTTTTGGGAATCCCCATGTATCACACCAAGCTGCTGGAATACGACGGCTGCGTGAACTTGATGAAAGGCGCGTTCGAGTGCGCAGACAAGATCACAACTGTTTCACCCAGCTACGCATGGGAAATACTCGACCCATGGTATTCACACGGTCTGGACAGGGCGCTTGTCAACAAGCAGTATAAGCTGTGCGGTTTCCTGAACGGTATCGACGTTGACACGTTCAATCCCGAAAAGGATCCGCTGCTGACAAAGAACTTCTCCGTTAAGAATCTCAAGGGCAAGGCGGAATGCAAAAAAGCGCTGCTGAACGAGCTTCACCTCCAGGAGGGCGATGAGCCTGTTATCGGTATCATCACAAGATTTGTTTCCCATAAGGGTATCGACCTTATCAAGTATGTCTTTGAGGACATGGTGAACATGGGCTGCAAGTTTGCGATACTTGGTTCTGGCGAGAAGATATACGAGGATTTCTTTAAGGAAATGGCTTGGAGGCACCCCGACAAGGTAAGTGCGACGATCGGCTTCATACCCGATCTGGCAAGACGTATCTACTCGTCGGCAGATATGTTCCTCATGCCGTCTCAGAGCGAACCCTGCGGACTTGCTCAGATGATCTCGCTTCGTTACGGAACTATTCCAATTGTCCGTGAAACAGGAGGACTGCGCGACAGTATTCGCGATGCGGGTGGCGAAAACGGCAACGGCTTCACCTTTAAGACCTACAACGCTCACGATATGTTCGGCGCTGTACGCCGTGCAAAGGAATACTACGACAACAAGCCTGAGTGGAAAAACCTCGTAGTTGCAGCAATGAAGAACGACTACAGCTGGGCAGTTTCCGCAGAGCTTTACATGGGACTCTACAGAGAGCTTGCAGGACACGAATAATAAACAAAGCTGTCTCACAAAGTATTATTACTGATAAAAGAAGCTTTCGTACCCAATTCAAAAAAGAAGAGCTTGGCACTACCTTTTGGTGTGTGCCAAGCTCTTCTTTCTTTGAATTATATACAAAGACTTCTTGTTTTATGTGCAGTCACTTTCCGCTGATAAGGCTTGAGAAAAGTTCGTACTCATCTTCGGTACCGAATTGCAGGAACAGGATATGCTTGAGCGCTTCATAGTCGGAGCTGTTTGCGGCATAGGTCTCACGCACCTGACCGTTGACGTCGTGCTTGGTTATCACAACAGCGTTAAGGTCGGTGACATAAATGCTGTAGAACGTTACGCCTATGCTTTCGTCAGCAATCTGCATGGAGAAAAGCGAGGTAAAGGAATAGTTGCTTATCTCGCGTGAGGTCTCTGTAAGTCCCGCAATAAATTCAATGATAGGCTTGCATTCCTCGCCTTTTTTCTTGACAGGATTTTCTCCGGACTTGATCGAACCCATATCAAAGTATGGCGTGATCTCAACGGTAACGTGTTCGTAGCTTATATCGCGCAGAAGCGGTGCCGTCTCTGCGGAAACGGAAGTTTCTGCGGGCGTTGTCGTCGTCGAAGCTTCAGTCTTTCCGGCAGAGCCTGCGCCGGCATTATTGTCCGAAACTTGAGGCTTGGTCTTAACAGGATCTGTCGGAGACGTAGCAGCGGTAGTATCGGACGTATTGTTATGAGCCGCGGGAGCGTCATGTGCTGTCGGAGCTGCCTGATCTGCGTCACTGTTTACAGCGACTTCAAACATTTCGTCACCCTCTGTCTCGGAAAGACTTTCTATTATCGGGGAAGCGGTTTCGGCAACAATGACCGTTTCGATACTCTCGGTTATCTCCGTTTCGACAGTTGTTATGTTTTCTCCCCTATCGACGGCAAATTTTACACCGAAAGCAACAATAAGACAAGCTGCCGCCGCTGAAAGAAAGGCGGTGATCTTTCCCGAGGATATCACCGGCTTTTTGCCGATGTCGATCTCGGGAAGCTCGGTAAGCAAAGATTCCGTGCGCTTATAGAAGCTGTCGGAGATTTTGATGTTATCCATCGCGTCCTTGTAGTCCTTTATTGATTTACTCATCTTCATCAAAACCTCCTATCATCATCTCTTTCAGCAACCCCCGTCCTCTGGCGAGAAGCGTGCCTACTGTGGCTGGCTTTTTCCCCACGATCGCGGAAATCTCATTTATCGAATAACCGTTATAATAGAACAGGTGAATAACGGTCCTGTATTTTTCGGGAAGCGAAAGCACCGCTTCCATAACCTGATTTTTTTCCTCTGTATCCGCGTCCGCGTTGGGATCGTCGTTTTCTTCAAGCGGAACCGTACGCTTTATCCATCCCGATCTGAGGTGATTTTTGCTTTTGTTCATGGCAGTCCTTAGCAGCCACGCTTTTTCATGTTCGGGACTGTCAAACGGTCTGCCCCGCTTTAAAAGCGCAACAAACACATCCTGGGTAATATCCTCGGCGTCGCAGATGTTATGCACGTATGTGTAACAAAGGCGTATAAGCGTTTGAGAATATGTATCCAGGATATAATGAATATAGCTGTCAGTTCCGTATTCGGCAGCTGTTTCGGAATACATATGATTTCCCCCAGTGACACGGATATGCAGTATCCGCGCAGAAATAATATTATCTTCTGAAAATAATACACTTCAGAAGCCAAATTTTTTTCAAAAGCCGAAATGTATTTTTGTAAATTTTTTATGAACTGAAACACGGTATAAGAAATAGAAGGAACAAGTTAGAAAGAAAAATATAAACTATGCAGATTCGGATAAGCATAGTATCATAAATCAATTATACCATATTCCAAATAAAAAAACAATATAATAAGTTAAGGTATATTTTATTACGCAAAGAGCGTGACTGAAGCGACAGCTTTCGTATAAAAGGATTAATTCAAAATTATAATTCATGAACTTATCCGAGGAATTACCAAATATGTCGGCTCTTTTGAAGCCAGAAAGATTGCCGATCCGGTATTCCGGGAATCGTACCAATGCGGATAAATGAGCCATTCATAAGCAAACAGGACATAAATCATTATTTATGTCCTGTTGATTTTTCTGTATTCCTTAGGAGTACAGCCTACAAATTTCCTAAACTGCCTATTGAAATTTGAAAGATTTCTGAAGCCGCACTCAAACGCAGCCTCCGAAGCGGTTTTATCCGTTTTTGCGAGAATCCCGCAAGCCTTTTTAATTCTTAACTGAGATAAATATTCTATTGCCCCCACGCCCGCTGTTTCTCTGAATCGCCTCATAAAATAGCTTTTGCTCAGATGTGTAATTTTTGCAAGCTGTTCCACAGTAATATTTTCCGAAAAATTTTCGTTCATATAATCAACAGCGGGACGTATTATCTCGCTTCGGCTAACAGTGTTTTCAGCGGTGCGAAAAATATCCCCGCTTTCATAAAGCAGCCAGAAAAGCCGCAACAGTTCGCTTTTCATAAGCATATCAAGCTGCGGAGAATTTCCCTTGGCGCAGGAAAAAATATTCTGCACCATAGTTTTCAACTCACAATAGTAAATATGCTCTCTTGTAATTCTGATATTCATTTCGGCTCTGCCGCCTACAAGCGGTTTTAGACATTCCGCTGCGCAGCGGTCGTTTTCCGAAACTCCCAACATTTCCGGACTGAATACAACGGTATCGTAACGCTGTTTAAAACTTCCGTGCGGATAAATGGCATGCAGCATATTGGGCGGTATAATTAGTATATCTCCCTCCGAGGAAACGAATTTATCGTCCCCGCAAATAAATTCTGCACGTCCCGAAATAATAAAGTTTATCTCAAACTCGCCGTGCCAATGAAGCGGTACGCTTGCAAAATAATCCGGAATAAGGCACTTATAGTAGCTGAACGGAACAAGCTGTGAGCTGTGTTGTCTTTTTTCTTCGGAAGTCATTCTGCATATCCTCCCAAAAGTATTATAGTATTATAAATCGACAGCTGACCGGCGATCCAATATCTGCCTGTATCGTTTAATACACATTTCTCCGTGAAAACATCTGCCTAAAGTAAACCGCTCGACACAAGCCGTGCCGATTTTTAAAGATGACAAAAAGTATTATAGTATCATAATTCAATATTATTTCACTTGATTTTCGATACAGTTTATAGTATTATATCATACAGAGATATATTTTTCAAGCGTACAAACAAAATTTACTGTGAAAGGATAATTATTATGAGTACATCAAAACAGCCTGCGTGGCTTGACAACGCGATTTTTTACGAAATTTACCCCCAGTCCTTCTGCGACAGCAACGGCGACGGTATTGGCGATTTTAACGGTATCATCTCCAAGCTGGACTACATAAATGGTCTGGGCTGCAATGCGATATGGATGAATCCCTGCTTTGAATCCCCATTCGGCGACGCAGGGTACGACGTTTCCGATTACTATTCCGCTGCGCCGAGATACGGCACAAATGAGGATTTGAAGAGGCTTTTTGAGGAAGTCCACAAGCGTGATATGCACATTCTCCTTGATCTTGTTCCGGGACATACTTCAGTTGAGCACAAGTGGTTCAGGGAGTCCATGAAAGCGGAAAAAAATAAGTACACCGACCGATATGTCTGGACGGACAGCATTTGGGAAGAACCCCAGGGCATGGGCTGTATCCGAGGCATTTCCGACAGGGACGGATCATGTGCGGTAAACTTTTTCTCACATCAGCCCGCATTGAATTACGGCTTCTACAAATGCGACAGACCATGGCAGCAGTCCACTGACAGTGAGGGAGCAGTTGCTACCCTTGAGGAACTGAAAAATATCATGCGCTTTTGGCTGGGAATGGGCTGCGACGGTTTCCGTGTAGACATGGCAGGTTCGCTGGTTAAGCATGACGAGGACGGCAAGGGTACTATAAAATTGTGGCAGAACGTCCGTGAATTTCTGGACAGAGAGTTCCCGCTGGCGGCAATGGTTTCCGAGTGGGGAGAGCCTGACAAGTCTTTGCAGGGCGGTTTCCATATGGATTTCCTGCTGCATTTCGGACCGTCCCACTACAACGATCTGTTCCGCTGTGAAGAGCCGTTTTTCTCAAGTCGCGGCAAGGGGAACGTTTCGGAATTTGTAAAAAAATATGTGGAAAATTACGAAAAATCCGAGAAAAAGGGACTTATCTGTATACCCTCGGGAAATCACGATATGGACAGACTTGCCCGAAGTATTCACGGAGATAATCTTAAAATTGCATTTGCGTTTTTATTGTCAATGCCCGGTGCGCCGTTCATTTATTACGGCGATGAGATCGGTATGCGGTACGTTGAAAACCTTGCATCGGTAGAGGGCGGTTACGGCAGAACCGGTTCACGCTCCCCCATGCAGTGGGACGATACCACAAACGCGGGATTCAGTTCTGCCCCTGCGGAAAAGCTATACATCAAGCAAGACGACAGTCCCGACCGCCCCACGGTAAAGACGCAGATATCGGACGGAAATTCTTTGTACAATGAGATAAAAAAGCTTATAGGGATACGCCAGTCGCACGCCGTTTTGCAGAGCAATGGCGAGATAGAATTTCTGTATGCTGAAAAGGACGCATATCCTCTGGCATATTTGAGAAGTGCGGAAGATGAAAAGATGCTCGTGATAATAAATCCTGCGGACAGAGAGGTTTCCTTTGATTGCAGCTATTCGCCGAAAGAGAAGCTTTATTCGTTGGGCGGAGAAGCTTTTGAGAACAACGGAAAAATAACTGTTCCGCCATGCTTTGCGGGGTATTATAAAGTATAAAAGAACGCAGAGCGGAGCGGCATACGTCAAAATTTCCCGTGACAGAAACGGTGAATACGAGCCGCAGATAATTGAAAAATATAACCGAAATGCAGACGGAATGGAAAAAAGAACTCCTGCTCAATTCATTTCTCTATCTTGAGCCTTGTCTGATAGGAAGTATGTTATTATTTTACACAAAATTTTTTAGGAACTTGCTTGAAGAGTTATTCGCAGAGTTAACGGTTAATATTTCAATTTGTTATTTTTTGTGACGCTATGACATTGAATAGCAGCTGTTGCGGTGAGTGCAGCAGCTGCTTTATTTATTATGTATCCGACTTTTCAATAAGCTTTGTTATATACTCCGCTGTATCGCTTATTACCGAAACAAGTATGTCCGCATCGCACTCTCTGTTTTCCGCAAAGGCATAATAGCCGCCTTTGATCGAATATGTCAGCAGCACATTTATCTCAGCAACGTTTTTATATTCGGGGTGCTTTTCAAACAAAAACTTTTTAAGCTCTTTTTCTATCCTGTCAACAAGAATACTGCGCCGCTCATTTGAAAATATGATGTCAATAAGAGTTTGGTTTGCGGAGAAGCCCTCAATAAGCTCCTTAACAAATATTCTCGGGTTGGACACCACCGCGTCCGGATGTTCTATGCTGTTGAAAACATTTTCAAACAGCTCGTTTTCAAGGTTCTCTGACAGATCGTATATATCCTTATAGTGAAGATAAAAGGTAGCCTTGTTTATCTGTGCCGCGTTTGACAGTTCCTTAACGGTAATGCGTTCAAGGGGCTTTTTGGAACGGAGCGTCAGAAAAGCGTTTATAATGCTTGTTCTTGTTTTTTTAACCCTAAGATCCATGATTTTCTCCTGTTAATAATTGACAATTTTTTACTACAGTCGCATAATTGACACAAAACGACAATTGCCGATTGAATACGGCAGAATATTTTTATATAATTGATTATAGCATAATAAACGACTAAGGTCAAATAAAATGGAGGTAAAAATGGATCTTTACGGATTTTACACAGGAACGGTTTTTGACGCTTATGAATATCTTGGAGCGCACAAGCAGGAAAAGGGATACGTGTTTAGGGTATTTGCACCCGGCGCGCAAAGTGTAGCGCTTATCGGCGACTTCACCGGCTGGCAGGAATGGAAAATGAACCGAGTAAACGATGGAAACTTTTTTGAAGTGTACGCCGAAAACGCCGAAAAGGGTATGAAGTATCTCCACAGGATATACGGCAAAAACGGCGGCTATACCGACCATTGCGACATATACGGCTTCGAAATGGAGCTGCGCCCCGGTTTCAAATCTGTTCTGCGCGACCTGTATTCCTACAGCTTCAAGGACGAAAAATGGCTGAACAGCAGAACGGACTGCAAAAACAAGCCGCTGAATATTTACGAAGTACATATTGGGTCGTGGCGGAGAAAAAAGGACGGTTCGTGGTACAGCTATGATGAACTTGCAGATATACTTATACCATACGTTAAGGAAGCGGGATATAATTATATTGAATTCATGCCGTTGAGCGAACACCCCTGCGACGAGTCATGGGGGTACCAGAACACGGGATTTTTCAGTCCCACCTCGCGGTACGGAAGTGCGGAACAGCTTATGGAGCTTGTTGATAAATGCCACCAAAATAACATCGGCGTTATTATGGATTTTGTCCCCGTACATTTTGCGGTAGACGACTACGGTATAAGAAATTATGATGGCACTGCGCTGTACGAATATCCTCACAGTGACGTTGGAGTAAGCGAATGGGGCAGCAGTAATTTTATGCATTCCCGAGGCGAGGTGCGAAGCTTTTTACAGTCCTGCGCCTGCTACTGGCTTAAAGAATTTCATTTTGACGGAATAAGAATGGACGCGATAAGCAGGATAATATACTGGCAGGGCGAAGAAAGCCGCGGTGTAAACGGACGCGGCGTTGAATTTATAAAGGTCATGAACAAGGGCATTAAGGAGCGCGTACCGAACTGTATCCTAATAGCTGAGGATTCAACAAATTACTGCGGCATTACAACACCTGTGGATAACGGCGGTCTGGGATTCGACTATAAATGGGATATGGGATTTATGAACGACACGCTCAACTATTTCAGGACAGCTCCCGAATACAGAACTCAGGAATACCACAAGCTTACATTTTCCATGATGTATTACTACAATGAAAATTATCTTCTGCCTTTTTCACACGATGAGAACGTCCACGGCAAAGCTACTGTTCTGCAAAAAATGAACGGGCAGTACGAAGACAAATTCCCGCAGGCGCGCGCGCTTTATTTGTATATGTATACTCACCCCGGCAAAAAGCTCAATTTTATGGGCGGTGAAATAGGTCAGCTCCGCGAATGGGATGAAGGCCGCGAGCAGGACTGGGATATTCTCAAATACCCCAATCACGACAGCTTTTCAGTATTTATGAAAACCCTGAACAAGCTGTATCTTTCCCACAGCGCACTATACGAAGCGGATCATGACAGAAGCGGTTTCAGATGGATCGACTGCGACAACACCGATAACTGCATATATGCCATCGAACGGAAAAGCGGAAACGAAACGCTGGCAGCAGTATTTAACTTCAGCGATTCCGAAAAGGAATATTCTTTGGGATCCGAAAGCGGATACTCCGAGGCGGAAGCACTGATAAATACCGACTGGTACAGATTCGGAGGAAATTCTGAGGAAAAAACAGAAATTACTTTGGACAATATAATCCTACCTCGTTTTTCGGGCATCTTAATTAAAATAGACGCTGTTTGATCAACAAGCAGCGCCTATTTTTATTGGACTTATTCAGCATATTCAGAGGTAATGCCCAGATATTCTTCAAGGCAAAGTCCGCTGTCATAGACCGCTTTTGCGGTCTCATCGCCTAAATAGCGGATATGCCAAGGCTCCCACTTGTAACCGGTTATATCCTCCTTATCTGAGGGATAGCGGATTATAAATCCGTACTTATAACA
>CAMWRN010000063.1 GCA_947176675.1 uncultured Clostridia bacterium
ATATAATTGCGCGAATAGATTATAATTATATCAAACCTCATCGAAAGGATGATTTTTATGGACAATAAAATAACTTCCCTGATAACCAAGCTGGAAGATGAAATTCTCTCCGCTCAAATCATTAACGAGTTTATTCTACTGATTTACAACTCGTCTGTGAACGATAAATCGGATATACTTTTTTTCGAAATTCAAAACGCGCTGTGGCATCTATGGAGATTTTCCAAAACTCACTCTGACACGCTTTCCGCCATAATACAATGGTTTGATGAGAAAAATTGTGATCCACGTTCCGAATAACTCACATCTTAAAAACGGAAATCCCTGCTGCCGTTTTCGATTTTGGCAAGATTGTCAACAACAATACCCCGAACCTTTTCATTGGGTACGTTCTTTACCTCGCTTTCGATAAGCTTAACGCCAACCTCTTTGGTGTCAAGACTTGCGTAGTCCATAAGGTCTCCTTAATATTTATACAGTTAATGGCAGTAAACAACCATTGTCAAATCGTCGCTATAGCCTTTTTCATTGACAGACCGTTCTATTACCGAATTTATAAGAGTATCAATGCTTTCCGACAAGCTATCGGTATCAATATTTTCCCCAATAAACTCGGGACTGATATTGTCGCTTACCCCATCGCAGCAAAGCACAATAATGTCACCTTTAGAAAGCTGTATTTCCTCCGCCGAATAGGACGGCACGACTGTCGGGATAAATGTGTCAAACATTGACCACATATGCTCGGGAAGCTTGTGTACCGCTTCTTCAAGCTGTTCCGCAGAAAAAAATCCTAAGTCTATCAGGTTCTGATATGTTTTCTTCGGCTTCGCAACTCGGACAACGGTTTTATTATGCAGAAAATATGCGGGCGAGTCCCCTGCCGCAGCGACATAGGCAGTATTACCGCAAACCACACAGATAACAAGAGTTCCGAAAATAAGGCTTTTTCTGTTTTGGGAAATTTCCGTCAGCCTGTTATTTATCTGCCAAACCATTTTATCGAGGTAGTCTTTTGCGGGCAGTCCCGACGATGAAAATGGGTTATTTTTTATGGTTTCGGCGCAGGTTCTCGACATAATTACCTTGCCCTCCGAACCCGCGCCCGACGCTCCGTCGGAAAGCATAAAAACTGTATTGTCGGGCGAAATATAAAAGGAATCTCCGTTTATACCGCTTGTTCCCACAAGGCTGTTTCCATAGCATTTTGACATAATATCTGCCTCCAAGCAGGACGGTCTGAATTGACATGGAGAACCGTCCTCTGCAAAATCAAGAAAAATCAGTAATTAAAGAACAGTAACTTTACTTCCTGTTGGGTTTTCTTTTGATTTTCAACAGCCTGATGAAATCATTAAACATAGAAGTATCCACAGGTTCAAACATTATCCATTTTCCGTCATGGTAAGTTTGCGCTCCGTCATATATTTCCTGAACTTCTTTTGAGTAATTTTCCCTGTCTGCTTCAAATTTTAACCGTTCATCTTTACCAAAGATAATCATAAAACCCACACAGTTTTCTCTTGCATATAATGCACACAGCGTTTTACCGCCGCGGCGGTATTTATATTCATATTTCCATGCTTTACCGCCTTTATCCCACAAACGGTCCATATCATATGTTTCATCAATTAAAGCGCATAACTTATTCCATACATCATACAGAGATTTGCCAACCAAAGCTGTCATTTCTTCTTCATTGGGTATCGTATCAAGCATATTAGTCCTCCTATATTTAACGCTCCGTTTAAAAACGGAAATCCCTGCTACCGTTTTCGATTTTGGCAAGATTATCCACAACAATACCCCGAACCTTTTCATTGGGAACGTTCTTTACCTCGCTTTCGATAAGCTTGACGCCAACATCTTTGGTGTCAGGACTTGCGTAGTCCATAAGGTACTCTTTAAGGGTCATAAGGGCGTTGGGGTGACAGCAGTTCTGTATCTGACCGTTTTTGCACAGGGACATGAACCTGTCTCCCGTTCTGCCCTCACGGTAGCAAGCCGTACAGAAGCTGGGGATATAGCCGAGTTTCATAAGCCAGTTGACAACCTCGTCCAACGAACGCTGGTCGGACACGTCAAACTGCTCGGTATCGTGTGGTCTTTCCTCGGGAGTATAGCCCGCATATCCGCCAACGGAAGTCCTCGAACCGCCAGAGATTTGAGAAATACCGAGACTGAGAGCCTTTTCGCGGCAAGCTTCGCTCTCACGCGTGGAAATTATCATGCCCGTGTAAGGTACTGCAATTCTTATGCAGGCGATGATTTTTGCGAAAGTGTCGTCATCGATGCCATTGTCGAAAACGTTTGGATCTATATCGTCAGCTTTTTTGATTCGTGGTACGCTGATTGTGTGAGGTCCTACGCCGTGGACGGCTTCAAGGTGCTCCGCGTGCATAAGAAGTCCCGCAAACTCGTAGCGGTACAGTTCCAGACCGAACAAAACGCCAAGTCCAACGTCGTCGATGCCGCCCTCCATGGCTCTGTCCATAGCCTCGGTGTGGTATGCGTAATTGTGCTTAGGTCCTGCCGGATGAAGCTTTTCGTAGCTTTCCTTGTGGTAGGTCTCTTGGAAAAGAATGTATGTACCGATACCTGCGTCCTTAAGCTTGCGGTAATTTTCAACTGTGGTTGCGGCAATATTCACGTTCACACGGCGGATTGCTCCGTTTTTATGCTTGATATCATAGATAGTCTTGATGCTTTCGAGGACGTACTCAATAGGGTTGTTCACAGGGTCTTCGCCCGTTTCAAGAGCAAGACGCTTGTGTCCCATGTCCTGCAAAGCGATTACCTCCTGACGGATTTCCTCCTGCGTAAGCTTTTTGCGGGCGATGTGCTTGTTCTGACAGTGATAGGGACAGTACACGCAGCTGTTTACGCAGTAGTTGGAAAGGTACAGCGGCGCAAACATTACGATACGGTTACCGTAAAAATCTTTTTTTATCTGACGTGCAAGCTCGAAAATACGCTCGTTTCTGTCCTTTAAGGTACAGTCAAGAAGTACTGCCGCTTCACGGTGGGAAAGTCCCTTGCGCTTTTCGGCTTTCTCGATAATGCTGTCGATAAGCTCGGCGTTGTCTCTGTTTTTTTCGGCATATTCGAGAGTTTCCAGTATCTCGGCGTTATCGATGAATTCCTCTGCTTTAAGTGAATTGGGATTGTACATAATTCATTTTCCTCCTGTGTATTTTAAAATAAATTTATTCAATATGGTCTCCCCTTGCGGAGACAAGCTTATAGCCAACGGATTCCATTCGCCGTCCCAGACATGCTATGCACTCGGCGGCTTCGTCGCCTGTGCAGATTTTGTTGTCGTACAGCAAATATTTTTTCCGCACGTCTTTCGGGGAAAGGTTCGGCATGACAACGTTTGCTCCCGCTAAAATACCCATTTCCCTGCCCTTTGGGTGAATAGTCCCCAAAGCGGTTGTTGCGGGCAATAGCACATTCGGGACAATAAGCCTTGTAAGTCCCAGCATAAGCAAAGTCGTTTCCAAACTGCCCTGCTTTTCCTCCGCAAAAGGAGTGTCGTGGTGTGGAATAAACGGACCTATTCCTACCATATGAGGCTGCAAATCGTGAATGTACAGCAAATCCTCCGCAAGATTTTCAGCAGTCTGAAACGGAGAACCCACCATAAACCCGCAGCCTGTCTGGAAACCCAGTTCTTTCAGGTCGGCAAGGCATTTCATTCGGCTTTCAAGGGAAAGCTCTTTCGGGTGGAGCTTTCCGTAGTGTCCACTGTTTGCGGTCTCGTGCCGAAGCAGGTACCTGTCCGCACCTGCTTTGCGGAACTTTTCGTAGCTGACCCGGGATTTTTCACCGATGGAAAGCGTTACCGCACAATCGGGAAATTTTTCTTTTATCTGCGAAACAATGCTTACAATTTTATCGTCAGTATAAAAACCGTCCTCGCCGCCTTGCAGTACAAAGGTGCGGAAGCCAAGTCCGTAGCCCGTTTCGCAGCAGTCTAAAATTTGTTCCTCGGTAAGACGGTATCTCTCCGCATTTTTTGCGCTGCGGCGTATACCGCAGTAAAGACAGTCGTTTTTGCAGTAATTGGTAAATTCAATAAGTCCTCGCATATAAACGTCCTTGCCGTAGATTTTTTCTCGGACGGCTCTCGCCTTTGCAAAAAGGTACTCGTCAGTTTCGGGAGTATGACCAAGAATAATTTCGGTAAGCTCGCTTTTGGAGAGGATATGCTCCCTTTCAAGCTTGTCGATAAGTTCGGTTGTCCTGCTCATTTTGTCTCACCTAATTTGGAATAAATTGTCTTTGCGGTAACTCCGTCGATCATTCCCAGCTTTCCCGAAAGAGCGCTGATAATGTCCTGAGGAGCGTCCATTGCAACGCTGATTATTGAAACGTTCTTTTTTTCGTAAGGTATACCCATTCTGCCGATTATGTACTTGCCGTAATCGTGAAGCAGACTGTTCAGCTTCTCCGCCGAGTCAAGATTTTCCACGACAATTCCTATCAGCGCAACTCTTGTTTCCATATTATAATAGTATTCCCCTTTCCAAAATATAGAAAAAGTCCGCTGCACATACTGACAGCGGACGTAATTATCACGTATTGCATCGCCTTTCTCCTCAGGAAAAACCTTTGGAAGTCAGTACAAATAAAAATCCAAGTGTTTGCAGTCGGAACTTATCCTCTTGCTTACAAATTAATTATAGCATACTTTTTGCGGAATTGCAATAGGCAATTAAAGATTGTGAGCGACAAATAATCTTTGGAACGGTTGACACTTTCAGCAATTATAAATGCGGCAAATCTGCGGAAAAAACAGAAAAATTATCTGTGTTAATTTGTAATTTTACAAGTCAAAGAAATTGTTGACAAAAACGGAGCGTTGTGGTATAATTTATCATAGTTATACAAAACCGATCCGGCGTTACACTGTTTTGGCGGAAATAACGCATTCCAAGGCGGTTTATGAAAGCGGGTAATCATATGAACATAAAAGAATTCTACAATTTTATCGGCGAGGACTTTAATGATGTGATCGGAAGACTCAGGGCTGAAAGCAGAGTTTGCAAGTATGTTCTGAAGTTTCCCGATGACAAGAGTTTCGACAATCTTCTCAGTTCCATGAAAGAAAAAAATTACTCCGAGGCGTTTAGGGCGGCGCATACCATTAAGGGTACTTGTCTCAATCTCAGCTTTAACAGCTTTGCCGCAGTTGCCTCCGAGATCACCGAAAAGCTCAGAAATTTTAACGATACGGCAGCAATAGAATCGGATACGGAGCTTGACGGACTTCTCGCGGAGGCGTCAGAAAAATATGCAAAAATAATTTCGGGCATTGAACAGATCGATGCTCCTGAACAATAATGCGATAATACTTAGTAAGTAACGGTTTCCGAATTTTTTTGAAAAGGAGAGTTCAAATTGAGTGGAGAAAATTTTGCAGTGGATCTTCGAAAACAAAAAGTCCTGATTGTTGACGATTCCGAAATGAACCGCTGTATGCTGGCGGATATTCTTGAGGACGACTACGATATCGTTCAGGCAAAAAACGGCGTTGAAGCGGTTTCTATCCTTAAAGAAAGACATTTTGAGATAGCTTTGGTGATGCTTGATATGGTCATGCCCGAAATGGACGGTATCGAAGTTCTGGAGGTCATGAACAAACAGCAATGGATCGACAATATTCCCGTTATAATGATCTCTGTGGAAAATTCCGCAGGCTATATCGAACGCGCTTACAATCTCGGGGTGACCGACTACATAAAGCGTCCCTATGACGCGTTTTCGGTACGCCGCCGCGTTATAAACACCATAATGCTCTACACCAATCAGAAGAATCTGGTAGGTCTTGTTGCCGACCAGATCTATGAAAAGGAAAAAAGCACCAATCTGATGATAAACATTCTCAGCCATGTTGTTGAGTTCAGAAACGGCGAGAGCGGTCTGCACGTTATCCACGTTCAAAATATTACCAGGATAATCCTTGAAAAATATGCCGAAAAATATCCGGATTCGGGTCTTACCGAATCAAGCATAGCAACTATCAGCCTTGCTTCCTCACTCCATGATATAGGAAAAATTTCCATTCCGGAAAGCATACTCAACAAGCCCGGAAAGCTTACCGATGAAGAATTCGCCATAATGAAGACCCATTCCAGCGTGGGTGCGTCTATGCTGGAAAGCCTTTCGTTCGGTTCGGGCGATCCGCTTATCAAAACTGCCTACGAGATCAGCCGCTGGCACCATGAGCGTCACGACGGAAGAGGCTACCCCGACAGGCTTGAAGGGGATAAGATACCGCTTTCGGCTCAGGTAGTTTCGGTTGCTGACGTTTATGACGCTCTCACAAGCGAACGTGTTTATAAAAAAGCTTTCTCACACGAAAAGGCAATAGATATGATCCTCGGAGGAGAGTGCGGTACTTTCAATCCCAAGATACTTGAGTGTCTGAAGGAAACATCGGATATACTTAAAGATACCCTTAACCTTACTGCTGCAGAACATTTAAGTCCGCGCGGAGTTAAGAATATTACCGAGGAAATCTTGAAAAACAATGATTTGGACGTCCCCGGAAAGACTTTGAACAATTTGGAAAACGAGATCGCAAAGCACAAATTCCTCCAATCCATTTCCAGAGAGATACAGTTCGAGTACGGAAACGATCCTGCTATGCTTAATATTTCCGAGTTCGGAGCTAAAAAGCTTGGACTTCCCGAAAATATTTCCGATCCTAAAAACAGCGAACAGCTTATGTCGGTCATTTCAAAAGAAAGCCTTAACGAGCTATCCGAGGCGGTCTATAAAGCTACCTTTGAGCAGCCTGTTACCGAATATGAGTGCGATCTGAAGATAGACGGGGAATTGAAACACTGCAAGATCATCTGCCTTACTATTTGGGCGGACGATGACCACAGCCGCCGCGACGGCGTAGTCGGCAAGGTCTTTGACGCCGAATAAGCTGTGGAGAGTGAACTATAAATATGTAGGGACGGAACACGTCCGTCCCATATTAAAATTAAAAACAATGTCGATAATTGTCGGCTGAAAACGGTGCGCTTTTTGAATTTATAAAAGGCGCGCTGTTTTTATCCCTTGACAGCGCCCGCGATCACGCCCTCAATGATATAACGCTGACAAAACAAATAGAAAACTATTATGGGAAGTATTGCCAGCACAAGCATTGCCATGAAGCCGCCCCAATTTACCGCTCCGTATGCCCCCTGCATTGCAATCTGTATTGCTACGGGCAGAGTTTTGTTTCCCGTACCGAGAATAAGGTATGGGAGCAGATAGTCGTTCCATATCCACATGGCGTTCAGTATGGTGACAGTTATCGCCGTTGGTTTGAGAATGGGAAGTACTATCATAAAAAATTTCTGTACGGGGTTGCAGCCGTCTATCTCGGCAGCTTCCTCCAGTTCCAGCGGTATGCTTTTTACGAAGCCGCTGAGCATGAAGACCGACAGTCCCGCGCCGAATCCCAGATACACGAAAATAATTCCAACAGGGTTGTTGAATTTCAGCTTTGTCACAACGTAAGTCATGGTATACATTACCATTTGGAAAGGCACTATCATGCTGAACAAAAAGGTGTTGTACAGTATTGTGCTAATCGCCGACTTAACTCGGACAAGATACCATGCCGTCATCGAGGTCAGCAAAGCAAGCACCAGTACCGATAACACCGTGATGAACAGTGATCTGCCGAATGCGGCTGCTATTCCCGCGCTTTTTACGCCGCTGACGTAGTTCTCGAAGCCTGCAAAGGTTTCCTTTGTTGGAAGCTTAAATGGACTTCCCATAATGCTGAACTTAGTCTTGAACGAGTTCAGGAGTACTATTAGTATCGGGAACAGAAACAGTGCTGCAAGTACTATTAATACTACAAACAGTAGTGTGTTCAGCCGTTTTTTCTGCGGGATATTCATCAGCTTTCCACCTCCCTGCTGCCTGTCAGTTTAAGCTGTGCAAAGGCTATCAGAGCCACAATCAGGAAGAATATCACCGCTTTTGCCTGACCTACACCCTGCCAGCCGGCACGTCCGTAAAAGGTATTGTAGATGTCAAGAGCGAGCATTGCCGTTTTTCTTGCGGGAGCACCTGCGGTAAGGGCAAGGTTCTGGTCGAACAGCTTGAACGAATTGGTAAGGGTCAGAAAAGTACAAATGGTAATGGACGGCATAAGCATTGGTATAGTGACATTTCCCAGGGTCTGGAAACGGTTTGAGCCGTCTATTTCCGCTGCTTCGTGGAGATCGCGGGGGATATTCTGCAAGCCCGCGATATAGATTACCATCATATAGCCGATGAGCTGCCAGTTTGTGAGGACAACCAGTCCCCAGAAACCGTACTTTGCGCTGTAGCTGATGTCAACGCCGAAATTCGCAAGCACGCCGTTTATAATAAGATTCCAGATATAACCGAGTACTATACCGCCTATAAGGTTGGGCATGAAGAAAATTGTGCGGAAAATATTTTTTCCGCGGACAGCTCCCGTAAGAGCCAAAGCCAGCAAAAACGCAAACAGATTTACGGTAATTACCGAGACCACGGTAAACAAAGCTGTGAAGCCAAGCGCGCGGAGAAAATCATTGTTGCTGAAAGCCTTGATATAATTTCCGAAGCCTACCCATTCGGCGTTGGAAACGGTTGTAAATTTATTGAACGACAGATAGATACCCATGATAAAGGGTACTATAAAGAATGCCGCAAACGCCGCAAGTGTGGGAAGCACAAACAGCGGAAAATATTTTTTTATCGTGATCAGTCCTTTCATTTCCGACGGTAAAGATCGTTTGCTTTTTTGATATATTACAATTCCAGATTTGCGCTTTCTGTTTTCCAGCTCGACTTAACAGCGTCCTCAACGTCCTGCCATTCGATAGTTCCCTGAGCGTACTGAAGCAAAGCCGCGCCGAAATCGTCCTTGAAATTCTGACTGGGGAAAAGAGTGAAGTTCCAAGGGATATTTTGTATGCCGTCCTCGTCCATCCAGTCAAGAACCTCATGGGTGAGCGGATCTTCGGGTCTTTCCGCATCGGTAAAGGTGTCGAACGGAGCGATAAAGCCGAGGCTTCCGGTAACATAACTTTTGCCGCTTTCGCTGGAATTGAGCCAGAAAAGAAAATCAGCCGCGTCCTTTTGAAGCGTCTCGTCAGCCTGAGAATTTATGCAGAAAAAGTTTTCCGTTCCAATGCAAAGCCCCTGATTTTCCTCGCCGTCCATTCCAGTGTATATGGGAAGATACTTGATGTTGTCGGCAGTTACAACATTTCCGCTTATGCCGTTTATCTGACTCCAAGCCCAGTTTCCGTTCTGTACCATTGCACATTCGCCGAGAGCAAATTCCGCCATTGATTCATCGGTTATCTTTGAACCGAGAACTTTTCTGTCAACAGTGGAATTGTTTATATAGAGATCGAAAATGTTCTTGAAATTCTGACCGTACTGGAAAGAAATTTCCTTTGTGCCGTCTCCCGTAAGGTCAACACTGTTGTTGTGGAACTCGTAGTAAATCGGAACGTTTGCAAGATGAGTCTGCCATCTCCAGTCGTCTCCGGGTTTGAGAGAAGTACTTGCAAATACGCCTTTTATGCCTAATGCGTCCTTTTTGGACTGCATATCCTCAACCACAGCTTTAAGATCGGCAAAGCTTTTTATGTCATCAGCATCGTCAAAGGAAACGGCTTTGTCGGGCATATCAAAATATTTTTCCATTATTTCGTCGTTGTAGATAATTCCGTATCCCTCAACTGCGTATGGAATTCCGTAGGCTTTTCCGTCAACAGTGAGAGCCATGCTCTTGTCGGTGAGATGAGCGTAAAGCTCCGTGTTTGTCAGGTCAGCGCAGTAATCCTTCCAGTTTGCGTAGCCGCGGGGACCGTTTACCTGAAAAATCGTAGGAGCCTCGCTGGTTGCCATTTTTGCACTGAGGGTCTGTTCGTAGGTGTTGTTTGCGGCCGTTTCCACAATGACGGTTTTGCCCGTTTCCTCTTTGTATTTTGCGGCAATTTCCTCGTATGCAGTGGCTATTTCCGGTTTGAAATTTAGGAAGCGGACTGCCGCGTTATTTCCGTTTCCACCGCCGTTTCCGTTCCCATTTCCGTTGTTTCCGCCTGTGTCAGAATTTCCTCCGCAGGCTGCAAAAATAAACGGAGCGGCAATTGCTGCGGAAACTAAAAAGCCTATTTGCTTTTTCATAATATCAATCCTTTCGAGTATTAGTTTTTGAAAAGCGTACAAAAAACACGCTCTGCTTTTGTATGTTTTGCTATAGTATTTTCAGAAACTGCGTTGCTTATTCATTTATTAGAAATGCAAAAAAACGGCGTGCGCGGAAAAATCTGCGAACGCCGAACAG
>CAMWRN010000064.1 GCA_947176675.1 uncultured Clostridia bacterium
CTGTGCAAATATTTATGATAAAAAGGAGATGTTGATATGCAGGAAAATCTGACAAGCAGTGAAGCTTTACATGAATATGAAACAGTTGTACAAACGGAACAAACGGAGTCTAAGACATCTGTCGGGAGGACAACTTCATTTGGCGATACGCTGACGCTTCAGGCAATATTGTGTGTGCTTCTGGCGTTAGGATTTATAGCCGTAAATATGATAAACGGAAATCTTGCGGCGGAAGTTTTTGAGTTGTACGAAAGTAAGCTGAGTTCGGAAAGTACCGTGGTTGACGTGTTTGCTGCGATAGTTGATTTTTTCGGTTCCGCGCCGATCAATAATGTTTGAGATCAGGTTCAAAAGCTTTACCGCGGCGTTTGATTTCAGTTTTTTTGCGGCGGTCACGCTGCTCATGCTGATAGGTAACAATCGTTACGCACTTTTCGGACTTGCGGCCTGTATTTGGCACGAGTTGGGGCATCTTGCCGTAATGCGGATTTGCGGAATTTCGGTCAAAAGGCTGCTGTTTTACGGAGCAGGCATTAAGATCGTGCCGGATAAGCAAATTGATTTTACGGGTTTCCGAAGCCAGCTTATTGTGTTTCTTGCGGGAAGTGCAGCTAATTTTGTTGCTGCGGGTTTGCTGGCTGCTTCGGAAAATTCCGCAGTAAGAATTTTTGCGGCGGTGAACTCGGTCATAGGCGCGTTTAATTTGCTTCCACTCCAATATCTGGACGGCGGAAAGATCATTGTGCTGATGATACGGAATTTCTGCGGATTTTCGCTGTCCTGTCAGCTTGAACGCTATCTGAAATGGCTGAATGTTTTTCTTATCGCCGCTGTTTTAGTAACGTTTTCGGTGTTGGGAAAAGGAAATTTTACGCTGTACATAACGCTGTGCTGTCTGCTTATCTCGACGGTTTCGGCAGACGTATAGTGAAAGGATGTTAAAATATGGTTAAGGATCGAATAGAAAATCTGCTTCTGAAAGTTAAGTCGCCATCGCGCTATATAGGCGGGGAGCTTAACAGCGTGGTAAAGAATAAAAGCGATGTGGACGTTCGGTTTGCCTTTTGTTTTCCCGATTCATACGATGTGGGAATGTCACATCTTGGAATGAAGATACTGTATTCGCTGAAAAATAAACGTGAGAATTTCTGGTGCGAGCGTGTTTTCGCGCCTTGGGTTGATTTTGAGCAGCTTATGCGTGAAAACGATATTCCTTTGTACGCGTTGGAAAGTCTCGATCCTGTAAAGGAGTTTGACTTTATAGGGTTTACTATCCAGTATGAACTTAGCTATACAAATATTTTGAATATGCTTGATCTTGCGGGATTGCCTGTAAAGTCGAAGGACCGTACAGACGATATGCCTGTTGTAGTAGCGGGAGGACCATGCGTGTGCAATCCCGAACCGCTTGCAGATTTCATAGACTTGTTCATAATAGGCGAGGGTGAAGAAGTCAATCTTGAACTTATGGACTTGTATGCGGATATGAAGAAGCGCGGCTGTTCCAAAAGAGAGTTTCTTGAAGCAGCCGCGGAGATTGAGGGTATCTATGTACCTTCTTTTTATGACGTGTACTATAATGACGACGGGACGGTCAAGAACGTGGTTTCCAACAATCCCCATGCACCCTATACTGTCAGAAAGCGTATAGTAAGAGATTTAGACAAGGTTTTCTACCCGGAATCCTTTGTGGTGCCGTACTGTGAGATAGTTCACGACAGGGCGGTCGTAGAGGTGCTGAGAGGGTGCATAAGAGGCTGCCGCTTCTGTCAGGCGGGATTTATCTACCGTCCGTTCAGGGAGAAAAACTCCGATACTATATTAAAGCAAACTAAGAATTTGTGCGAGTCTACCGGCTACGAGGAAGTATCGCTGTCCTCGCTGAGTACCAGCGATTTGTCGGCTATAAACAAGACGCTGACCCAATTGTCTGACTACACCGAAAAGGAAAATGTGAATTTGTCGCTGCCTTCAATGCGTATAGACAAGTTCAGCGGCGAGCTTATGGAGCAGATACAAAAGGTGCGGAAAAGCGGTCTGACCTTTGCTCCCGAAGCGGGGACGCAGCGTCTTCGTGACGTTATCAACAAAAATATTACGGAAGAGGAGATAATGCAGGCGTGCAGACTGGCGTTCTTCGAGGGCGGCTACACTTCGGTAAAACTTTATTTCATGTTGGGTCTTCCCACTGAAACAGACGATGATATCCTCGGAATTGCCGAGCTTGCGGAGAAAATCGTCGACCTGTTCTACAGCAATCCGAACCGTTCGCGCGGCAAGCATATTCAGATATCCATAAGCTGTGCGACCTTTGTTCCCAAACCGTTTACGCCATTTGAGTTCGAGCCGCAGGCATCCGAAACGGAGATCAAGCACAAGCAGAAGCTCCTGCTGGATTCTGTTCGTTCCCGCAAGAGGATAAACGTAAGCTGGCATAAGTACAGTGTCAGCATACTTGAAGCTGTGTTGGCAAAGGGGGACAGGCGGCTTTGCGACACTATCTACGAGGCGTGGAAACTTGGCTGCAAGTTCGACGGCTGGGACGAGCTCTACAGATACGACCTGTGGTTGAAAGCCTTTGAGAAAACCGGTGTGGACGTTAATTTCTACGCTCATCGGACCCGTGCCTATGACGAGGTAATGCCTTGGCAGCATTTGGATTACCTCGTTTCAAAGAATTTTCTTATTAAAGAAAACCAAAAGGCGCGGGAGGGCATAACTACCCCGAACTGCCGTGAAAAATGTTCAGGCTGCGGAGTATCAAAGTGTATCGGAGGGGCATGCTTTGGAAAAAATTAATCTGAGGGCAAGATTTGAAAAAAGCGGACGAGCCGTCTACATTTCTCATCTGGACTTGATGAGAACTATGCAGCGAGCGTTCAAGCGATCTAAAATACCTGTTTGGTATACGGAAGGCTTCAATCCGCATATTTATCTTAATTTTCCTCTGGCGCTTTCTCTCGGAGTTGTCGGCAGGTCAGAGTTCATGGATTTTGCTGTGACAGAGCCTGCGGACTTTGATAAGCTGCGTGACAGTCTCAACGGTGAAATGCCGGAGGGATTGAGGATACTGGAGATTTTTGAGCCTTTGTACGAGAACAAGGACGTTGGTTTTGCGGACTACATGATAGATTTTTACAGCAGTGCAGACTCGTGCGAAACCCTGTTCCTGCTTAACAAAATGCTTGCGGAGGACAAGATAGAGGTGGACAAGCGTTCCAAAAGCAAGGGCATGATCAAGACCGACATAAAGCCTCATATCAATGTTACAGAAACAGAGCCGTGCGATGGTTTTCTGCGTGTGTTTGTAAGGCTTCCCGCGGGGTTAAAAATGAATATAAACGCTGGTGTTTTCACGGACGCATTTGCGGAGTACAGCAAAATAGAATTTTCAAAAATTTATGCAGAACGCACAAAAATCTTGTGTCTGAATGGTCAAGATTTTAAGTAAGTGACATTTTAACTTTTTTTGTAAAAAAATACTTGCAATTCGTGAAAAAATGTGATAATATTATATAGCATTTAAAAATCCGCCCGAATATCCAAATTATGTTCGGACGAGATTAATGCCCTGCCGAAAAGGCCTGAGCCGACGGCAGACATTAAAAGGACAGTCCGCTGCCTTATGCCGCCTTTGGAGCGGTTGCTTGCGAAAGGTAAGAATGTCTTGAAATTTAGGAGGAAAATATCATGGACGCACTGAAGCTTATCAGCGACAGCAGCCTTAAAGAGAACGCTCCCGTTGTAAACGTGGGCGACACAGTTAAGGTTCACGTAAAGATCAAGGAAGGCGAAAAGTACAGGATTCAGGTTTTTGAGGGTACTGTTATCGCCAAGAAGCACGGCGGAATTAATGAGACATTTACCGTAAGACGTGTTGCGCACGGCTGCGGTATCGAGAGAGTATTCCCCGTTCATTCGCCCGTTGTCGACAAGGTTGAGCTTGTAAGAAGCGGTAAGGTTCGCCGCAGCAAGCTTTATTATCTCCGCGACAGAGTCGGCAAGGCTGCTAAGGTTAAAGAACAGATTCGCTGACTGCGGTTGTGAAAAGGGACTGTGCGTCCCTTTTTTGCTATATTTTCACATAAATTTATTCGCGGGAGGATCATTGATATGGCAGGATATGAGCTTAATTACGAAGCGCTTGACGAGGCTGACAAGAAAAAGGAAACTACCGCTGCCGAAGAGTTTATCGACTGGGTGGAGACCATTATAGGTGCATTTTTTGCGGTAATTATTATATTTACATTTCTGCTCAGGGTCGCAAATGTTGACGGCGCATCGATGCAGCCTACCCTTACCGAGGGCGACAGGCTTATTGTTTCGCACTTGTTTTACGAACCAAAAGCGGGGGATATCGTAATTGTCAACAGCGAAAAGCTTGGCAAGGCTATTGTAAAGCGTGTAATTGCCGTTGAAAATCAGACTGTTGAGGTTGATGCCGAGGCAGGTGTGGTAAAGGTTGACGGAGTTGCTCTTGACGAACCATACATTCTCGAGCTTACCAAAGAGGACGAGGGTTATCACGATTATCCCGTTATTGTTCCCGAAGACTGTGTTTTCGTTATGGGCGATAACAGAATGAACTCTACCGACAGCAGAAGCGAGTGGGTCGGATTTGTTGAAGAGGAAGATATTTTAGGCAAGGTGATTTTCAGAATTTTCCCGTTTAATTCTATCGGTGCGCCTGCCTGATACGGAGGATAAAATGACTGAAATACCGTCTATACAATGGTTTCCCGGTCACATGACCAAAACCAAGCGCATGATAAAGGCTTCGCTGCCTTTGGTGGACGCGGTGGTTGAAATTCTGGATGCGCGTATACCTGAGTCCAGCAGAAATCCCGATTTGCAGTCGCTTATTGAGGGCAAGCCGAGGATAGTTGTGCTGAATAAATGCGATACTGCCGACGAGAGTTCTACTCAAAAATGGGCGGAGTATTACCGTTCCCAAGGTTTGACGGTCATCGCCGCGGACTGCCGCAGCGGTAAGGGGCTTAACAAGTTTGCTTCGGCGGTAAAGTCGGCGTTGGCTTCCCTTATCGAAAAAAATAAAGCTAAAGGCATGGAGGGACGTGTCCTGCACCTTATGGTCGTGGGCATACCCAACGTGGGAAAATCTTCCTTTATAAACCGTCTTGCCGGGCAGAAAAAGGCAAAAGTTGAGGATCGTCCCGGAGTTACCAGGACTAAGCAGTGGGTAAAGCTTTCCGACGATATGGAGCTTCTTGATATGCCGGGAGTCCTGTGGCCCAAGTTCGAGGATATGTCCGTGGGCGAGAAGCTTGCTTTTACGGGAGCGATCAAGGACGATGTTGTTGATGTGGAAACTCTTGCCTGCCGTTTGCTGTATGTGCTTAACGACCTGTACAGAAATGAACTTACTGCAAGATACAAGATACAGACTGAGGAAAACGAGGACGGCTACGAGTTGCTCCAAAAGGTGGGAAAAGCCCGCGGAATGCTTGTTTCGGGCGGAGAGGTCAACACTGAGCGTGCAGCGATAACGGTTCTTGACGAATTTAGGGGAGGAAAGCTCGGAAGGATAACTTTGGAGCTTCCGACATAAGGTTGTGAAAATATGACTCTTTTTGAATATGACAGCGCTGTAAGAAATGACGTTCCGGTACTCTGCGGAGTGGACGAGGCGGGGCGTGGTCCTCTTGCGGGGGACGTTTACGCTGCCGCCGTTATTTTTGATGAGGGAATTTTCATTGACGGTCTAAACGACAGCAAGAAGCTTTCCGAAAAAAAGCGGGAAGCATTGTTTGATGAAATAACCGAAAAGGCAAAGGCTTACTGTGTTTCGACTGCGACCGTTGAGGAGATCGAGCGTCTCAATATTTTGCAGGCGACTATGCTTGCAATGAAAAGAGCGGTGGAAGGTCTTGGAATAACTCCGGATATGGCGATAATTGACGGAAACCGTCTGCCGGCTTTGGAATGTCCAGCCCGAACGGTTGTAAAGGGAGACGGCTTGTCGGCAAGTATTGCTGCGGCATCGATTCTGGCAAAGGTCAGTCGTGACAGATATATGAAAAAGCTTGCCGAGGAGTACCCTCAGTACCTCTTTGAAAAGCACAAGGGTTACGGCACAAAGCTGCACAACGAAATGATACTGAAGTACGGTCCGTCACCCGTACACAGAATGTCTTTCCTGAAGAAGCTGCTGAAAAATGGATAGACAGGAATTGGGTAAGTTTGGCGAGAATGCCGTTGCGTATTACCTTGAAAAAAAGGGGTACAGAATTGTCAGGCGAAATTACCGCGTAAAGGGCGGGGAACTTGACATTATTGCTGAAAAGGACGGCGTTATTGCGTTTGTGGAGGTCAAGACACGCGCTCCCGAACCGCTTGTGAACGGTCTTGAAGCTGTTACGGCGGCTAAGAAAAAAATGATGATCAGAACGTCCGAGGAGTATTCCTACCGCTTTCCCCATGATTTGCAGCCACGGTTCGACGTTGTGTGGGTAACGGTTGCGGACAGAAAGGTCGTCGGGTTTCGATATGTTGAAAACGCTTTCGATGCGAGCAGATAAATGTAAATTTTTGTAAAGGAATGTTGGCTATGTATTACAAAAGCACAAGAGACAGCGGCGTGAAGAAAACCTCCGCCGAGGCTATCGTGCAGGGAATTTCTGTTGACGGAGGACTTTTTGTTCCCTCTGATATACCCGCAATATCTATGGACGAGATTATTAAGCTGGGGGATATGAGCTATTCCGACAGGGCGGCTTATATTTTTGCAAAGTATCTTACTGACTTCACTGATGCTGAAATAAGATACTGCACAGATAACGCTTATAATGACAAGAAGTTTGCGACCGAAAATATTTCCGAGATATCACATCTTTTTGACGGAACTTACATTCTCGAATTGTGGCATGGTCCAACCTGCGCTTTTAAGGATATGGCTTTGCAGATATTGCCGTACCTGCTTACGACTTCTGCCAAAAAAATCAATATTGACAAGAAGATCATAATTTTGGTGGCAACTTCGGGCGATACGGGCAAAGCTGCTCTTGAAGGCTTTGCCGATGTTTCCGGTACACAGATCATGGTGTTCTATCCCGAGGACGGTGTAAGTCCCATGCAGAAGCGTCAGATGACCACTCAGGACGGCGGAAACGTTGCGGTGTGCGGTATCAAGGGCAACTTTGACGATTGTCAGAACGGTGTTAAAGCTATCTTTACGGACGATACCATTAAGGCAAAGCTTGAAGCTAACAAGATGATGTTCTCCAGTGCAAATTCCATTAACTGGGGGCGTCTTGCTCCGCAGATAATTTACTATATTTCTGCATATGCGACCCTTGTTAAGGACGAGGAAATTTCCGCAGGAGACAAGATCAATATTGTTGTTCCCACGGGAAACTTCGGAAATATTCTTGCGGCTTACTATGCTAAGCATATGGGTCTGCCCGTGAACAAGCTGATATGCGCTTCAAACTCCAACAAGGTGCTTACCGACTTTATTATTACGGGCGTGTACGACAGGAACCGTGAGTTTATCACAACTATCTCGCCCTCGATGGATATTCTTATTTCCAGCAATCTGGAAAGGCTTCTTTACCTCATGTGCGGCGAAAACGATGCGCTGATACGCGAATGGTTCGGATCTCTTGCCAAGAACGGCAGATATGAGGTGACCGATGAGATCAAAGCTAAGCTTGAGGACGAGTTTGCGGCGGGTTTCTGCGACGACAAGGCTACAAAGGATACTATCAAGAGAATTTACGACAAATATTCCTACACTCTCGATACCCATACTGCTGTTGCGGTAAAGGTTTATGAGGACTATCGTGCGGAGACGGGGGACACCACCAAGACTGTTATCGCTTCTACGGCGAGTCCCTACAAGTTCAGTGCAAGCGTGCTTGAAGCTATTGACGGCAAGATTTCGGAAATCGGCGAGTTTGAGATGATCGACCGTCTTGCGGAGCTTTCGGGATATGATATCCCCAAGTCCCTTGCAGCTCTGAAAACAAAGGAACGCCGCTTCAAGGACGTTATAGCAAAAGAAGAGCAGCAGGATTATGTTCTGAAGCAGCTTTCCGTCTGATCAAGGGTGAAGCGATGTCTTTGTTTGCAATAGCCGATCTGCACTTGTCGCTGTCGGTTGATAAGCCTATGGACATTTTCGGCGGTTGGGATAATTATGTGGAAAAGCTTACCGAAAATTGGAACGCAACCGTTTCCGAAGAGGATACGGTTGTTATTCCGGGCGATATTTCGTGGGGTATGAATCTGGACGAGGCAAAGGCTGATTTCAGTTATATTAATGATCTCAACGGCAGGAAGATCATATCGAAAGGCAACCACGATTACTGGTGGTCAACGGTGTCGAAGCTTAATAAATTTGTTGAGGAAAACAGCTTTAATACGATACATTTCCTGCATAACAATCATTATTCTTACGGGAAATACGGTATTTGCGGCACCAGAGGATGGATAAATGAGACAGAGGTTCCAGCTGATGCTAAGGTGCTGGCGAGAGAGGCGCAGCGGTTGGAGGTCTCGATTCAGTCAGCGTTAAAGGAAGAGCTTGAGCCGATTGTGTTTCTGCATTATCCGCCTGTTTACGGCAACGAGAGCAATTACGACATTCTTGACGTGATGTTCAAGTACGGCGTAAGGGAGTGCTATTACGGACATCTTCACGGCAGGGCGCATAAAAATGCTGTTTGCGGGGTACGGGACGGCATAAATTTTCATTTGATAGCAAGTGATTTTGTGCAATTTTGCCCTGAGTTTGTGGTATAAATTGTATAAAATGGCGAAATGTTTCATTATCTATGGTAAAATTATTTTAAATATGTTATAATAATAAGCGTGTTTTAAGGCTCCGGCGGTTCTGCCGCTTTACGGAAGCCGTGTCTTGCGGCGGAGCCAATTTAATATTGGAGGACGTTACAAATGGGTTTGGTTTCAGCAAATAAAATTGACGCTACAAAATATGAGCTTATTATCGGCGTTGACGCTGAGGGCTTTGAGAAAGCTCTTCAGGGCGCGTATATGAAAGCCCGCAAAAAAATCAACATCAACGGTTTTAGAAAGGGCAAAGCTCCCAGAAAAATGATCGAGCAGCTCTACGGCGAGAACGTTTTTTATGAGGATGCGGTAAACGATTTGGTAAGAACAGATATTACCAAGGTGCTCGATGAGGAGAATTACGACCTGATCGATACTCCCGAGGTTGCGGTCGAGTCCGTGAACAAGGACGACGGTGTAAAATTTAAGGTTACTGTTATGGTTAAGCCCGAGGTTGAAATTTCAGACTACAAGGGTATAGAAGTTGAAAAAACTGTCAATGCTGTTACTGACGAGGATATTGACAAGCAGTTGCAGGCTCTCAGAGAGAGAAACGGTCGTCTTGTTACAGTTGAGGGAAGACCTGCCGAAAACGGAGATGTTGCGGTTATCGACTTTGAAGGCTTCAAGGACGGTGTACCTTTCAAGGGCGGCAAGGACGAAAACTATGAACTGGCTCTCGGTTCGGGTACTTTTATTCCCGGTTTTGAGGAGCAGGTCGTGGGCAAAAGTACAGGCGAGGAATTTACAATTAATGTTACTTTCCCTGAGAACTATCAGATGGAAGAGATCGCAGGACAGCTTTGCGAATTCAAGATCAAGCTGAATGAGATCAAAACAAAGGAGCTTCCGGATTTGGACGATGAGTTCGTTAAGGATGCTACCGAGTTTGAAACTATTGACGAGCTGAAAAATGACATGAGAACAAAGCTTGAGGAGCGTTCCGCTAAGAATGCGGAAATGGAGGCTGAGAACAAGATTTTTGAGACCCTTATCGACAAGATGTCGGCTGATATTCCTGAGGTTATGTTTGAGCACAAAATCGATGAGATGGTAAGAGATTTTGAAATGCGCCTTTCACAGCAGGGTCTTAATATGGAAATGTACCTGACATACACCAATATGGATATGGCTGCATTCAGAAAGACCTTTGAGGAGCAGGCTCAGAAGCAGGTCAAGGTAAGACTTGCTCTTGAAAAAATCGCTGAGCTTGAAAGCATTGATATCTCCGATGAAAAGGCTGAAGAGGAAATTTCCAGAATGGCTGAACAGTATAACCTTACCGTTGATAGGGTTAAGTCGGTCGTAAGCGTTAAAGCTGTTAAGGAAGACCTTAAGGTTGCTGAAGCAAGCAAGATCGTTTTGGATTCCGCTAAAATCAACGGCTAAATAGCTGAAGCGCAAACCATCTTTCCGCAGAAGGATGGTTTGCTTGCGTAGATACTTCTGCGGAGAATTGAGGTTTTTATGAG